>JAJYRT010000049.1 GCA_021793945.1 Thermoplasmata archaeon | reverse complement strand
ATCAGGGAAAGAAAGAGAAAATACATCACTGCATACTGCCACCTCAGGAATGCAGTGAGGACATTCAAGAGAAGCAGGATTAAAAGTATCGAGCTCGTTTAATCATCACTCGGTATCCAAGAATCTCCGAAGGAAATAGTTCGATATAAAAGTTTAAATATGGGTGTGAAATAATGATTTGTAATTGAATTGGGTGATAATATATGACAGTGAGTGTAAAGGTGTCTGATGATGTGTATGGTAAGCTGAAATGGTTAAAAAATAGGTATCAAACAGTCAAGGGAAAGGATATGACGTGGGATGCGTTTCTTCAATCAGTAATAGAGGATAATCTTATAATATTGGCGTATCTATTCACAAAGAAGGTTCCTACTATGAGTTTAGAAGAAGCTCAGAGTTTTTTACTAGGGTCATTCTATTCTATTAACGAAATAATGAATGAGGATAGGAAAATGATACTTGATAGATTGAATCAGATTGGAGGTAGTTGAAATGGCAGGTATTTCTATAGGAGGACCATATCCGACATGTCCTAATTGTTCGAAGGGTAGTTTAGTCCCAACATATATAGATGATGGTGCGATTACATGGAAATGCACTAATTGTGGTTATGAAGTCTATTGAGGATGAAACTTGTGCCACGTTGTCTATTATGCGAAAATAAAGCTACTCATACTGGTGTGATAAGGGGAATTAAGATACATTTATGCGATATTTATTTTATAATATAGAAGAAGAGTAATATAGATGAGAAATTGCTTCGAAAATGGGCTTTACTTAATTTGGCTAAACGGTAAATATTTTTATTTTACGTAGTAATAGGAGGTTTGATGAAAGGATTTAATGAATTAGTTAATTGATTACTGTAAACGCCAACTGAAAATTGTCCAAAATCGGCAGATGAAATCTGTCCACCCATATTTATGATTTCCATTTTCTTTCACTTCTCCTTATACGGCGGAGGAGTGCCCTTCCGCCTGTCTTTGAGCCTGTAAGACTCACCCTTGATGTTCAGCACTGTGCAGTGGTGCAGTATCCTGTCCAGGATGGCTGATGCCATCACCTGATCGCCGAGAACTTCACCCCATTCAGAGAAAGACTTGTTCGAGGTGAAGATCGTGGATGATTTCTCATACCTGTACGAGACAAGCTGGAAGAGTAGATACCTTGAGTAACTGCGGAGAAGGTTCGACTCCTCACGATTCAATGGCAAATATCCTATCTCATCCTTTCAGCGTAATAGGTAAACCTCGTCGCTGTTCAGGTCATGAAGAACGCAGTCATGGTCCCCGACAAATCCGGGATCAAAGAGAAATCTCCACTTCCCGGGAACTCTGGTTCGAAGTGATAACCGAACATGAAGCTTGAGACCGCGAACCAAAGGCCCGCCAATGAAAAGTTACATTGAAATAACCGGCAGTTCCCCATCCCTGCGAGGCATGGAGAACCTGGTTGCGATCAGTTCCTGCATTCAGTCTGAAAGGCCAAGCCAGAAATTCTTCTCAAGATCAAGGATCCCGTTGATCCCTGCCATGAAATCCTTCTGTATGGAGCGATCATTCTTGTGACTACCCAGGACGTCTTCCATGGCCTCCTCATGATGGATCTCGAGTTCCCTGTGGAATGTGAAGTAATCAATGTCTGCGTTGGAATACTTTGGGTGAGAACCGAGCCATGCCTGGAAACCTGCAAGAATCTTGTCCCACATTGGAATTGCCATGTTCTCAAGCCCGAATTCTGCCCCCAGGGCAGCAAAATGTTCTCCGGCAAAATAATTCCTCATTCCATCAAGCCAGGCCTTCGTTGACTTCAACTGCGTCCTCTTCACCAGGTCCTCTGGTTTCAAGCCAATACTTCTCAGGTACTTCCTGTAGAGCAATTCGTGTCTCTTGGCTGGTTCCATATCCCCAAGCTCTGAGACAAGAATAGTGGTCAGGTTGGCCGCATCCGCCTCATTGGGAGTATTCACCAGAAGTGTTGACAGGATTGAGGGCCACTCCCTTGTGAAGTGGTAAAATTCTATTGAAAACCTGTTAAACTCATCTTCTGAAACTTCACCCCGGCTGAACCTGTTGATAAAGTCGTTATCAGTAGCAGGGTGTTTCTTCACGAAATTATAAGCTTCCTTGTAAAAATCTCCTTCTTCTTGCTGCATGTTGTATCTAAAATGTATTAGTTAGTAACTATTAAAATTTATTCACCCTCTTCCCCATGTCCATTCCTGGAACGATGCTGAATGTCATACATATACACTCTATGCCCACACGTCCTCAAGAAATCACATGCCCAACATGTGAAAGGATGTGCCGACTGGAACTTAGCGCTTTGTATTGATTCCTTTTTCGCTGGGCCTAGGCGGGCCATTACCCTGCATGTCTCATAGTATTGACATGCTGACGAAGAGTGACTGAACTGATTCTTGAACGTCCTGAAATCAAATAATATTATAGCTTTCAAACCCATGCATTAACAACATACTTAGAGGGTGATTCAATCAGCATATCTCATGAGTCTGCTGTTTTCGCGACAGCCGTTGTGGTTTCTCTGGCTCTCTTCGCTGTCAGGTTGGGCTACCTTCTGCTGAGGGGAAGGGATTACAATGCTCCACGGTTATGGTACTACCTTGCAAAGTTGCACAGAACGATACGGAAGAGTAGACGATGAACCCCATCAAGACCACTAACCTCACTAAAACCTATAGCGGCACAAACGTTGTAGACGACCTTTCCCTTGAGCTGCTTGAAGGGAGCATAACAGGCATGCTTGGTAGGAACGGGGCCGGGAAGACCACGACAATAAAACTGATGGCGGGGCTCATTCTCCCGTCACATGGAAATGTGACACTGAATGGCGTTGATCCGTTCCTGCACCCTGAGGTAAGGATCGAAAACCTGTTCCTTCTTGATTCCGGCACCATACCTTCCCACCTCACTGTGATGGAATATCTAGTCCACCTTTCCAGGATATACAGATTTGACCAGGGTTCTATCAGGGATTCCCTGGAGAAACTTGAGTTGTGGGACTACAGGAACTACTACCCTTCACAACTCTCTGCGGGAATGAAACAGAAGGCATATCTCTCGCTTTTTCTCTGCAGGAAATTCCAAACGGTTGTGGCAGACGAACCTGCCGCCAACCTTGACCCAAGGTCACGTGAAGACCTTTACGAACTTATACGCGCTACAAACCGTGAACAGGGAACGACTTTCCTGATATCTTCACATATACTGATGGAGATGAGGAAATTGATAGATTCAGTTGTGGTGATCAAGAAGGGGAGGGTCACGATTGACTCGAGAATGGATAATATCACGAGGGACAGTACATCAGGGAAACGTAATATTTTCAGCATAGAAATTTCTGACACTCAGAGGGCTTCCAGCCTGATTGCAGGAGCCAGGATACAGGGGAAAGAACTCATAGTTGAAAGGCAGGGCAACAGAATTGGTGACATAATAGACGCGTTGGAAAGTGGCGGCCTGCAGATATTCTCCGTTAACAGGACAAGCGACAGTGTTGAGAAAGTCCTGCTGGAGGCAATGTGATTTCATGCCTGTTTCTGAGGTCTCGAGGATACTATACAAGAAGTACTATAGCATGGGAGTTCCTGAAATACTTATTTTCTTCATCATTCTTTCAACAATCTTGCCAGGTTCAAACGCGCTCACGCCCACGAGTTTTTACCAGTTTTCCAAGCCAATTTCAAGCTTCTTCTCACTTTCCCTGACCTACTACTCGTATTCCTTTACCGCTTTAGCCTCCTTCTTATTCATGGAGAAAGTCATAGCGTTAGACTTTGCAGGCTTGATCCAGAATGGGGAAATGTCATCATACCTTGCCCTTCCACAGAAGAAGAAGTCAATTCTGCTCTCAACGATCCTCATGGGAATACTGATCCCGTACGCAGTTGCATCCCTTTCTTCGTTTTTCTCCATGTACCTCCTCGGTCTGGACTATTCAGCAATGGATGTGTTATACGTTTCCCTGCTATATTTTCCAGTATACCTCTTAATCGGGCTCGCCACTCTTCTCGTTGCCTTGCTGACCAGGAACATCGGTCCGACCTTCCTGTTTTCATTCGTGATAATCCTCCTGATTGGCATGGCAGGTGGAATTGGCGTCTATTTCTGGCAGAACTATCATAACTTTGTTCCATTCATCATTGCTGGGATCATTTTTCCTCCTGCACTCCTGATATGGTACGATTACCTCTCTGTCAATACCCCGTACTCTGGCAATCATGCGTTCACAGGCCTCTTCTTTATCAGTGTTTATGCAAACCTGGCCATTACCCTGGTCCTTCTTGCTCTCAGTTACTGGTACTGGACCAGAAAATTTGAGACATGATAACTCTTGTAACTCGCCTTCCAAACCATTTGTCCCCCGCAATACTCAGGTTCCAGATAGTTTATTCATCCCAGAAATATCTCCAGATACAATGATCGAGCTAGATGGGAACTCACTTAATCTTGATCAGATAAGCCATGCTGTTTTTGAAGGCGGTAGCGTGCACCTGTCAGAGGTATCAATTAACAACCTGCAGAGGAGCCGAAACCAGCTTGAGAAGAAACTGAGCGAGGGCAGGACAATGTACGGAATCAATACCGGATTCGGCAGCCTTTACAATGTGAGAATTCCCGAAGACCGCGTATCAGATCTGCAGAAGAACCTTTTGAGAAGTCACGCCTCCGGGGTGGGTCCGGCAATGCCACCAGAGTACATCAGGGCAATGATGATCGTGAGGGCCAATACCCTGCTCAAGGGGTTCTCAGCGGTTAGGAGGGAGATGGTGGAACTTCTGGTGAAGTTGATAGGATCGCCCGAAGTACCTTATGTTCCGGAGATTGGATCCCTGGGCGCAAGTGGAGACCTTGCACCACTTTCTCACGTTGCACTTTGCCTGATGGGAGAAGGGGAGTTCATTCGTGATGGAAAGAGGATACCTGCTGCGTCAGTTCTGGATGATCTTGGTATCTCTCCATTTGACTTTTCATCCAAGGAAGGTGTTGCCTTCATTAACGGCACAGCTGGCATCACAGGCATCCTGGCAGTGGAGCTCGCCAGAGCGTACGATCTGGTGAAGCTTTCGCTTCTGTCATCTGCTCTCTCTTTCTCTGCCCTTTCCGGGAATGCAGGTGCCTTCACGGAATGGGTGGTTGGTTCTAGACCTCACCGCGGCCAGATACGTGTTGCGGAGCAGATGAGGAGACTGCTCTCAGGATCGCCTGAAGGGAAACGCATACAGGATCCTTACAGCCTCAGGTGCATCCCGCAGGTCCATGGAGCGGTGCTCGACACTCTTGATTACGCAAGAAGCGTGCTGGAGACTGAAATGAATTCTGCAACGGATAATCCCCTCGTGAACAATGACGAAGTCATATCAGCCGGAAATTTTCATGGTGAACCGGTAGCGTTCGTCTGCGACTTTCTTGCAATAGCACTAACGGATCTTGGAAACATATGTGAGAGAAGGGTTGCTATGCTCGTTGATGCAAACATGAGCGGCCTTCCCCCATTCCTCACTGAGGATAGCGGAACAAGTTCTGGATACATGATCCCGCAATACGTGGCGGCAGCACTGTGCAACTACAACAAGACCCTGGCACATCCTGCTTCAGTGGACACAATACCCACAAGTGCGAATCAGGAGGATCACGTCAGCATGGGGATGAATGCTGCTCTCAAGCTTTCAAGAATCATCGCTAACCTCAGGCAGATAATTGCAATAGAGATCCTGGTTGCGTCGCAGGGAATAGACCTCGCAGGTGCAAACCTTGGTGAGGAACTTTCCAGTGCGTTTTTCATGATTCGCGGAGTTGTGAAAACACTCAGGGAAGACAGGCCCCCATATCTGGATATAGAGAGAATATCCGTTCTGCTTGATTCCAGGGACTTTAGGGACGGCGTTCTACGAAGGATAACGATTTAACTCTTGATACGTATACCAGGATGGTAAGTTTGGCAGAAAAGATTGCAGAACCCAAGTCGATTAAGAAGGGGATGTCGTTTGCCCATGCGTTTTCAGGAATGCAGGACGTGATTGCCGCAAAGTCGGATGGTATACTGCATGACCTGACGGACGTCGCGGAAAAGGATATTCTGGCAACCCCCGTTTTCAAGGACTCTCCAGATGGCTTGCACATACTGAGACACTCTGCCGCGCATCTCCTGGCCCAGGCCGTACTCCAGATGTATAGAAATGCAAAGCCCAATGCTGGTCCGCCAACCGACGAGGGGTTCTACTACGACATTTACATGGATCCCATCAGTTCCGATGACCTTCAGGCCATTGAAAAGAGGATGAAGGAACTCGTCGCAAAGAAGATCCCCATAGTGAAGAGAGTTCTCCCCAGGAAGGAGTTGCTTGAAATATTCAAGAACAACAAGTTCAAGAGGGAAAGGATTGAGGAGAAGGTTCTGGAAGGGTCTTCCTCAACGGCGTATTCCCAGGCAGAATTCACTGATTTCTGCACTGGGCCTCACGTGCCAAACACGGGTTACCTCAGGGCGATAAAGCTACTTTCAGTGTCAAGCGCGTATTACAAGGGAGATGAAAACCTCGAGAAGATGGTCAGGATTTACGGTACTGCATTCCCAGACAGCAGGTCACTTGAAGAATTCCTGAGGATGAGGGCCGAGGCTGCCAAGAGGGATCATCGCAGGATCGGCCATGAAATGGACCTCTTCGTTTTCAATTCTGAGATGGCTCCCGGTTTCCCTCTATACACCCCAAACGGCACCACAATAAGGAACGAGATGGTAAAGTACATGAGGGAGATGAACCAGAGCCGCGGGTGGGAAGAGGTCACGACCCCTCACGTATTCAGGGATGAACTCTGGAAAAGATCAGGGCACTATGCAAAGTACCTTTCAGACATGTTCGTCTTTGAATTGAAGGGGGATGGCTATGGCCTAAAGCCGATGAACTGCCCCGGACACATACAGGTTTTTGACAGGAAAGTCTACAGCTACAGGGACCTTCCTGTAAGGTACTCTGAATTCGGTACGCTCTACAGGTATGAAAAATCCGGTGAAGTGGGCGGGCTTACCAGGCCCAGGTCATTTACTCAGGATGACGGGCATGCGTTCGTCAGGATGGATCAGATTGCAGATGAGATATCATCCATTCTTGAGGTGATCAGGGAGGTCTCAACAAAACTGTTCAGGGTCCCGCTGCTCTCCTTCGATCTGAGCCTCATAGACAAGAACAACCCGGAGAATTTCCTGGTTTCGTACAAGTGCAGGAGCTGTGGACACATCTCCGAAATCAGGGGCAAGAGCACAGGAAATATATCGTGCTCAAACTGTTCATCTGGAGACCTGAAACCTGATTTCACCAAGTGGGATCGTGCCAGCAGCTACCTGGCTGAGGCACTTGATAAGGCAGGGCTTGAATACAGGGAGTTTCCTGGCGATGCAGCGTTTTACGGACCGAAGATAGACATTCATGTGAAGGATGCACTTGGAAGAGACTGGCAGATATCTACGGTTCAGGTTGACTTCTTCATGCCAGGCAACTTCGGGCTATATTTCGTGAATTCAGAAGGAAGGAAAGAAGACATCATAATGATACACAGGGCCGTGTACGGAAGCCTGGAGAGAATGATGGCCATACTCATCGAAGGAACTGCAGGCAAACTGCCCACATGGCTCAGCCCTCACCAGGTATTTGTGGTACCCGTATCAGACGACTCACTTGAATACGCAGAAAAGGTGAACAGGCACCTCATTTCCCTTGGAATAAGATCGAGGGTCGATCATTCACAGGAGTCCGTGAGCAAGAAAATCAGGACTCTTCATGACCTCAGGCCATCATACATACTCGTGGTTGGTGCCAAGGAAGTTGAGAACAACACAGTAACGGTGAGAGATGCTTTCAACAGGCAGGCCGTATTTTCTTACATGGATTTTGCGGAGAAGATTTCCGGTGAAATTTCTGAAAGAAGGGTAACAAATCTTCTTGAATGAGATCGTACTCTATTTTGCCCGCATATTGCGGCAAAAGAGAGGAGTGGAATGACAGACTGCGTAATCTACAACATAAGCATTCCAGACATGCACCCTTCGACGATTTGCGTGGAGATTTCAAGGTTGAAAGATTCTGCACTGGCCGCAAGTGCGCTTTTCCAGTCAGATTACCTTAACGACACGCTGGAAGAGTTCATATCACAGTATTCCAGGACAGAGCCCGTCACTCCTGATGACCACACAATAGGCTTCGTCATCGTCAATGTTAGAAAGAGGGTGATTTCAATGTCGCTGAGCCACACCGACAGTTCCCTCAGAGCCGAGATTAACGATGTTGCTTTGAAGCTGGAGGGACAGAACATCAAGGTTGAACTGGATCTCTGAAAGACGCCATTTCGGATAGTATCATGCGGGCCGGACAATAGTGATAATCGTTGCCTGATGTATTCAGGCCCTTGTCGATGCATTACCCATTGTTTGCGGACTTTCCGGTTTGCCTCCATTATTATGTTCAGTAAACATATTATAACCTCTTTCAATATTGTATCATGGTTCTCGATTCAATCCCGGACTGGATTATCATTATAGTCATTGTCCTGGTTCTTTTTGGGGGTGCCAAGAAGATTCCAGAATTCGCAAGGAGTCTCGGAAAGGCAACCGGAGAGTACACCAGGGGGAAGATGGAGTTGGAGCGGGAAATCCGTAATTCCTTGAACACAGGTAAAGAGATTGCGACTCCTTCAACAAACTACAAGGATGCTGCGAAGAGCCTTGGTATCGACATAACCAACAAGACCGACGAGCAGCTTAAACAGGAGATCGCGAGTAAAGTTTCGATCCAGAAATGATCGATAGCTTCAAACCCGGCGAATTCCTGAAGCACCTGGACGAACTCAGGCGGAGGGCTATCAGGATAATCACCGTTTTCCTTATTGCATCATCTATTTTTATCATATTTAAGGTTGAGTTCTACACCTACAATCACTTTACTTTCCCCATCCTCTACCCTGATCCTTATCACAATGTGGGAAGCCAGTTCCTTGCCTTGCTTGAAGCACATATCCTTCCGGCGGGGATGAAGACCGTAGCCATAAAGCCGACAGACGGCATGATGGCTGATCTTTACTCATGCATGTTTCTCGCGATTAGCGTAAGCATGCCGGTTGTCGTCAATGAAATATGGCAGTTTGTCCGTCCCGCGCTCACTTCGAAGGAAATCAAGAGCATGAGGCAGATTGTCTTGCCTGGTACCGTTCTATTCCTCGCTGGAGCCGTCTTCGGGATCTGGTTTATCGCGCCAGGTCTTTTCATGATCTTTAACAATTACGACATAGGGCTCAGTGCAGTTCCTTACCTCAGCATCATGAATTTTGTCAGTTTTGTTGTAACTTACGTCCTCATATTCGGCATCTCATTCGAGATACCAGTGTTCATGGTAGCTCTTACCAGCACCGGGCTTGTTCCCGCAAAGTACTGGAAGGATCACTGGAGATATGCCGTCATAGGAGCATTTGTCTTTGGCATGATCTTCTCTCCGGGCGTCACTGGATTCACCATGACAGTAATGGCCGTTCCAATGATCGGGCTTTACATTGGTGGAATATATTTTGCACAGAGAGCCGAAAGAAAGTCTGAAAACAGTTCACTTACCACTGCAGAAGCCTAGCCTGGAATGATGATGGGTGAAAAACAAAATAGTTTAAGTTGCAGTGGAAATTGGGAGTTTTATCCTCTTAATACTTGTGAATGGAATCAGCGCGGATATCAATATCAGTAACACACCGACTGCTGCAAATGAAGCACCTACAGTGTAATATGAACCCATTATTGAAAAGAGGAATGCAGACAAAGGGGCCAACCCTAACCTCAGGGTATCCATTAACGAAGTTGCCTTGCCCAATATTCTTCCTGGAATTTCTCTCTGCAAATAAGTCATTAATGGTATATTAGAAACCGAGGCCATCAGCCCAATAAAGAAAGGCAAAAGCACCACGATAAATGTAATGCGAACCACCCCCATAATCAGGAAAGAAAATCCGGATACAACGAAATAGAAGAATACCAATAGCCATATGTTATGTGGCTTCCGTTTTCCAACCGCTAAAGCTCCAACTAAGCCGCCAATAGACAGAGTTCCAGTGTAGAAACCATAAAACATTGAACTAGAGTGCAGCGTGTCGCTGATGAGGGGTGCTCCAAGTACATCCATTATGATCAGAAGTGCATTCAGAACAGTTGAAAATACGACTATTATCAAAAATTTGGATTTCACGAAAACGAAAGTTTCTCTCCAACCACGTATATCTTCGGAGTTTTCTGTTCTTACCTTAGGTATAAAGACATCATCCCTATGAAATCTAACAACAAGAATGAGAGCTGAGAACAGCAACATGGAGACGAAAATGATTATCAACGAATAACTTCCAATCAAATACAAAAGAACCCCCCCTAGGATCGCGCCAACACCTTCAGAAATTGTAAGAGAAATTTCTGCCACGGAGTTAGCCTTTAGTAGTTTGTCTTCGGCAACAATGCTGGGCGTAAAGACGTAACTTGCCATGCTACCTATCGTCATCGTAAAATAAATCACCCCCATTATTGGATATAAAGTGAAAAACGGGAGTATATGCATTATCATTAAACCCATAAACAAATATGACATGAGTTCTCCCAATGTTGAGTAGACCACGATTCTAATGTCATGGAATCTGTCCAATATATGGCCCGACAAAGGAGATGAAATTAGCCCGGAAATAGTCAAGCTGAACGCCACCAGACCCGTTAGGAACACAGAACCCGTAATTTCTATTGTGTACCACAAGGCTAAAATTAAGGCAAAATAGAACCCAATCCTCGAAAATAATCGGTTCATTTGCAATTTATAAAAATCTAATGATGTGTTGGACATTGCGTTTTATCCGCCTTAAATTATTTAGCAAGCAAGAATCATATAAAAATTGTACTTGTCTCCCTTAGCCAAATAAGTGTAATCGCCGGTTGATTTTTGTCCATTTTATCCTTGGCCCCCCGCAAGCACATATGTGGGATACTGGAATACGTTCAGGTGCCTCCACGTGCGTCCCTCAATGTCGTGGACAGAATAGGGCTGTCCACATACGGGGCATGGGAATCTTGATCCCCTTTATGATCCACGGTTCCTCTAGGCCTGGAAGTCTCCTGAACAGTTCCTCTGAATTCTCAGAATGTAAATGAATGATGGTTTATTATTTGCCAGTATCTCCGAACCGAGTTAATTTTTTAGACAGCAATGGCTATCCTTATTCGGAGAAAGGAAGAGAATGGCCGTCCGCCCACCGTCTTTATTCAGGACTGTTTGCGGGTTCTTTCCTTTCTCTCCACGTTATTCACCATCACGGTGCATGCATTGCTCAGTTCCATGAGATACTTCTTGAAGCTCACCTCCTCATGATAGAGAAGATACCAGATTGATTCAACAAGCTGCTCGTATGCGAAGAGGAAATACCTGACACGGATATCCTTGCCCTTTGTCCTGATTCTGCACTCGTCCTGTACCCTGAACATGGTCTCAATGCGCCAACGGAACTTGTATTTTGCAATGATCCGATCGAGATCTATATCGGAAGAATTTGTGGCGAAGCACCAGTCATAGTATTCCTCAGATCGATGATCTAATATCTGCTTCAGGAATGCAAGATGGAAGGAATCACTGACCTTCCTGCCGTTTTTATACGTTGTAAATTCATGCAGGATCACTTTCTTCTGGTTCTGGTACATGGATGGAGCTCATCCTTCACCTGTGGATTCTTGGGTACGAATATGAGGTAGTCCATTTTCCGCTGGTTCAATGACATGATCAGATCCTTCGAGTAAAATTGTACTGTTTCTCTGACTTCTGGACAATTCACGAAAAGAATTAGATCACAGTTCCTGCCGTTTCACCTCCTCTTCTAAATTTCATATTTCTTTCCCTCCTTAATATTCTTGCTCTCTCGATCTTTGC
>JAJYRT010000048.1 GCA_021793945.1 Thermoplasmata archaeon | reverse complement strand
GGGAAGAAGACGCTGCTAATGCTGAAAGCCATTGAAAGATCGACTGTTGCCGATGCAGGATTTCTGAAGGAATGCCTTAAAAGCGGGAACGTATCGGACACAGATTTTGAGAGGCTGAGGAATATCGTAATCAGCACCGGGTCCCTTGATTATTCAACAAAAATGGCCGCGAAGCTTGTAAGGGAGGCAAAGAACCACCTGCACAGGATAAGAGGGGATCCTGACGTGAAAAAATTTCTTGACTGGTTTGCGGACTATCTGGTCAGCAGAAAGAACTAGAACTTCGGGCCGAATTTATTATACATTTCCTTCAGCACGGTTTCATCAATGTGCGTGTATATCTGAGTGGTGGCGAGACTTGAATGCCCGAGTATCTGCTGGATGAATCTTATGTCTCCGCCATTCCTGAGAACAGAAGTTGCGAATGTGTGCCTCAGGACATGCGGTGTTACTTTCTTTGTGATTCCCGCCTCTTCTCCGGCATTCCGGATTATCCTCTCCACGGATGATGTGTCAAACCTCCCCTTCCTTCCACTGATGAATAAAGCCCTGGATTCTGTTTTCACCGCCAGCCTTGAACTGATATAGCTGTCCAGAAGCTGCGAGAGTTCCCTTGAGATAATCACGATGCGGTCCTTGTCCCCCTTGCCTGCCATGATCCTTACGATGCCTGAGTCGGTGTCGACATCATCAATATCCAGTTTACACAACTCGCCTACCCTCATTCCAGTATAGAGCAACAGGGATACAATTGCCAGGCTCCTGCCATTATTGCTGACCCGTTTCAAGAGCTGCCCAGCTTCCGCTTCGCTCAGGTAGACAGGCATTTTTCTGGAACGTTTTGGAGGAGTAAGATTCTGGGGAGGCTGGATAGATTTCGATCTGTAGAGAAGCCGTATTGCCTTGATTGCAAGATACTGGCTGCTCTTGGAGTAGTTCTTTTCTGATGCGAGATACTTCTTGAACTGTTCAACGTCCCTTGCATCAACTTCAGCCAGATCCTTTTTGATATAGTTGAGGAAAAGTCTTGCCAGGAATAGATATTCCTTGATCGTGTACCTGCTCTTCCGTTCGGCTATCATATAAGACTCGAACGACCTTGTAGCCTGATCGTCTCCCATAGATGTTTGACATGCATGTATGAATAGTTATATCAGATTTGTTGATCATTTTTGATAACCGCTTCTCAGAAACACTTTTTATGCCGTCAATATTCATGTGGTTATGAAAAGTTTCATGATATCGCCACCGTTTGGGAAGGATAACCTGAAGATAGAAGAAACGAATATGCCGCTGAAAGAGGATGGGAATGTTACTGTAAGAGTCAGGAAAGCTGGTCTCAACCCCATAGATTATAACCTGATCAACGGCAGGATACTATATAACCTGGTTCCGATCCCACACGTTCCCGGATCTGAAATTTACGGAATAGTGGAGACAGACGGGAAATACGTGAAGACTGGAGACAGGGTAATCATCTATCCCCGTGTGTTTGATGGCACATGCGAATACTGCCTCAGTGGAAGAGAGTACCTGTGCCCGCATGGCGGCATCTGGGGTGTGGTTACAAATGGTGGATATTCTGATTATGTTTCCGTTCCTGAGAAACAGTTATTCAAGTTGAACCAGCAGATGGATGAGGACATTGCAGTTAGCTTGCCAATAGGTGGGCTCACAGCATACCATGCCCTGAAGCGGGCTGGAGCTGCATCCGGACAGAGTTTGCTGCTGTATGGCGCATCCGGGAACACCGGCACTTTCGCCATGCAGATAGCGGATTCTATGGGAATTGAGGTTTATGCCGTATCCAGAAACAGTTGGGTAAGAGAATTCGGCGCTTCAGGCATATTCGCGCCCGATAGCGTGCCGGCCGGTTTCAAGGCAGATATAGTAATAAATTCACTGGGATCCTCGTTCTGGGAGGATTCTGTCAGGCACGTGGCAAATGGTGGATCAATTGTTTCTTTCGGCGGCCAGACCGGAAGAGAATCCAAGCTGGATATTGGAGATCTATATACCCGAGAAATCCGGATCATAGGATCAACGGGGGGCAATAGAAAAGAGCTTACGGATCTTATCAGGTTGTCAGAAAGGAAATCATTCAAGGTAAGGATCGCAAAGAAATTCAGCTTGTATGATCTGAAAGCAGCGATGGGATTCTTCGAAACTAAGATTGGGGGCAGAATAATCCTGGAAAATTAGTGCTTCCCAAGCACCTTCAGGTGTCCTATCGATTTCCCAATGTCATTGCCAAAGATATACGAAGCGGATATCAGTACATCTACTCCGGCTTCAGCGCACAGCTTGCCCGTCTCGAGATTTATTCCCCCATCGATCTCAAGCAGAGTGTCTGGAGCGTTAGAATCAATGAATTTTCTTGCCTCCTTTATCTTCCTTAGCGAATCCGTTATGAATTTCTGGCCGGAGAACCCGGGATGAACAGACATTATCAGCAGCGAGTGGCACCCTGGAATCAGGTCCTCGACCTCGCTGATATTGGTTTCAGGATTCACAACCAGTCCCCTCCTGATCCCTTCCTGATCCAGCTTGTGAAATAATGTGCCCAAATCAATGGGAGACTCATAATGAACCATCAGCACGTCCGATCCAGCTTCAACGAAGGATCTGTAATATTTGTCAGGCCTCTCTATCATAAGGTGCGTCTCCAGGGGAACATGCGAACAGTGCTTTACTGCCTTCACAAAATCAGGCCCCATGGTGAGATTCGGGACAAAGTGCCCATCCATCACGTCCAGGTGAAAGGAATAAGCACCGGCATCCTCGCATTGACCTATCTCACCCTGAAGATCATACAGCTCTGCCGATATTATTGAAGGGGATACTAACATATTTTGGTCATGGCGATAGAACATTAAGCTTTTGCATAGGCCAGCAGAGACAATCTTTATACTTACTGACAATTATTACCCGATATGAAGGAAAAGATATGTGACGTGGTTGGCTGTGATAAGGAGAGTTTTCAGACGGTAGAAGCAGATCTGGCATCCAAGGTGTTTGAACTCAAGGAGAAGAAAACAAAGGTACACCTGTGCAAGGAACATTACAAGGAATACAAGAGAAACACGAAAAAGGAGAGGGAGATCAAGAGAATGGACTGGGTCTGAACCCCGTATGATGTCGGAACCTCCCGGGGTATCTATCGTTATCACCGTTTACAACAACGCGAGTTCAATCTCGGAACTGCTTGATAGCCTCCTTTTGCAGGAGGGACCGATAGAGATCGTTGTTGTGGATTCCATGAGCACGGACGGCACCTCTGACATACTGGCGAGATATGCGGGTGAAAATAAGGAAATCAGCTATTTCAGGATCAGGTGCAGCCGCGGCGGTGGAAGAAACATAGGCGTCAGCAAGGCCAGATATGACTTTGTCGCGTTCACGGACGGGGATGCCATAGCCGATCCGGAGTGGATAAAATCCATGCGGAAATTCATTTCCCTTGGTTATGAAATGATTATCGGGAGAGTACTCCAGGTGGGCAATGAAAGATTCAGAACGTTGAACAGGGTAGAGCTCATATACGATGGCTATGAGGTAACGGCGCCCTCTGCAAATCTTGGATACAGCAAGGATCTATTTGTTAAACTGGGTGGTTTTGACGAGTCGTTTGTCACAGCTGAAGACATAGATCTCAACATCAGGTGCGTCAAATCTGGTGCCAGAATTGCTGTCTGCGATCAGTGCATAGTAATGAACCGCACCCGTGATACACTCCACGGCGTCATAAAACAGGCTTTCTGGAACGGATATGGCAGAAAACAGCTTGCGTGGAAACATCCGGATTCGTGGTCACATCTCAATACTGCAAAAATTGTTGGCACAAGCATGACCCCTCTTTATTTGATCCGTTCCATATCTGCAGCTACTGGCTATCTAAGCTGTATCCTTTTTGGGAAAAGGCCGACACGTAATTGGAAAAAATTTTAATTCGAGTGTGGACTATTGAAATGATGGACGGAGTGAAAGAGAATTACTGGGAGAATAAACTGTCCGAATTTAGAGAAGCCTCGGGGAAGAAGGGGGATCGGATCGGAAAATGGCGAAAAGATGTGCTGGAGCCCTGGAATTCCAGAACAAAGTGCGAAGATAGGGAATACAGCAACTCGTCCAGCATAAAGATAGATGAACTCTATACCAGTGAAGACCTGAGGAAGAATTTTGAGGATAAATATCTGGGACTACCCGGATCGTACCCGTTCACGCGGGGGATATATCCAAACATGTACAGGGGAAAACTCTGGACCATGAGAATGTTTTCCGGGTTTGGGACTCCGGAGGACACCAACAGGAGGTTGAAATATCTCATAGAACACGGAGAGTCTGGCCTCAGCATAGCTTTTGACATGCCCACGCTTTATGGATACGACTGCGACAACAAGAGAGCGGACGGGGAAGTTGGAAGATGCGGCGTGAATGTTTCTTCCCTGAGAGATATGGAAGATATTCTTTCAGGAATTGACCTTGGAGAGGTGAGCACATCCATGACCATCAACGCTCCAGCTGCTGTCCTGACTGCTATGTACATCGCGGTAGCAAAGAAGCAGGGAGTCCCGCCTGACAGGATTTCTGGAACGGTACAGGCAGACATACTAAAGGAATATATAGCCCAGAAGGAGTGGATATATCCGCCAGAGGCTCATTTGAGGCTTATAAGAGACATGATGGTCTACTGCACGAAGAATGTGCCAAAATGGAACTATATCAGCATCTCAGGATACCATATCAGGGAGGCTGGATCAAGTGCTGCGCAGGAACTCGCATTCACACTTGCAGATGGGTTTCACTATGTTGACATGGGAATAGATGCTGGCCTGGATCCCGCAGAATTTGCTCCAAGACTCTCCTTTTTCTTCAATTCCTCAATAAATTTCTTTGAGGAGATAGCCAAATTGAGGGCTGCAAGAAGAATATGGGCCACAGTACTCAGGGAGAAATACGGTGTCCGCAATGAGAGAAGCCTGTATCTCAGGTTTCATACCCAGACGTCCGGCTATACCCTGACCTGGCAGCAGCCACTGAATAATATTGTCAGGACAACTATAGAAGCGATGGCAGCTGTGCTTGGCGGAACACAAAGCCTTCACACAAACTCGTATGATGAGGCATGGGCGTTACCTTCTGAACAGGCAGTAAAGGTTGCTCTCAGGACACAGCAGATTATAGCTGAGGAAACTGGCATACCGGATACCATAGACCCACTTGGAGGATCATATTATGTGGAATGGCTTACCGACAGAATGGAAGAGGAAGCCTTCAAGTATTTCAGTGAAATAGAAAGAATGGGCGGAATACTACAGGCAGTCAAAAATGGCTATATCCAGAAAGAAATAGCTGCAACATCATATCGCAGGCAGATAAGAATTGAACAGGGAAAGGAAGTAATGGTCGGGGCAAACAAATATGTTGAGAGCAATGAAAAGCCAATAAACATATTGAGAATCAGCAGGAAGGCCCAGAAGTCCCAGATATCCAAACTGCTTTCCGTGAAGCAGGAGAGGGATGAGAAAAAGGTAATGGAAGCACTTTCGGAACTGGAGAGCGCCCTGCGAAACCCTGGAGAAAACTCAATGCCATACATAATAAGTGCAGTAGAATCATACGCTACTCTGGAAGAGATATCTAATGTTGGGAGGAATGTATTTGGTGGATGGAAAGAACCTATCCTTGTTTAAGGACAAACCGATCAAGGTGCTGCTCGCCAAGCCAGGAATAGATGGTCATGACCGGGGAGTGCTTGTGCTTGCGAAGGCGTTCAGGGATGCCGGCATGGAAGTGCTCTATGCAGGTCTTCTGCCCACGCCGGAGGAAGTTGTTGACACTGCCATAAATGAAGATGTGGACGTGATAGCTCTCAGCCTCCTCAACGGCGCGCACCTGACAGTTTTCAGGAAAATATCTGAACTTCTCAAGAAGCGCGGGATAGATGACATAGCGGTTGTTGGAGGCGGTACAATCCCTGACGGGGACAAGCCAAAGCTTGAAAAGCTTGGAATCACCGGAAATTATGGTCCGGGAACTCCATTATCGACCATTGTGGATCACATAACCGCAAGGGCATCTGAGGCCCGATCCAAGAAGATGCAATAGGTGTGGTCTTGAAAATCCACGACATTATCAATGGGATTCTTAACGGCGACAGAAGAAGCATAGCGAGGGCAATCTCCATCGTCGAGGATGATGAAATGGTCGTCGAGGCCTCGGAGGTTATAAAGGGGATATACAATCATACCGGCAGGGCCCACGTTATCGGTATCACCGGCCCACCAGGCATAGGAAAGAGCACAATGATCGGCAGACTAGCCAGGATTCTTTCTGATGGAAACAAGAAGGTGTCCGTGATTGCTGTTGATGCTTCAAGCCCCTTTTCGGGAGGATCACTTCTCGGAAACCGTATACGGATGCAGGAATCTCTTACTGAGAACGGAATATTCATGAGGAGTCTTGCCAATCGCGGAATGAATGGGGGTTTATCCCGTTCAACATGGGATGCCGTGAAGATACTTGATGCAGCCGGGAATGACTACATAATAATCGAGACTGTGGGAGCGGGTCAGGCGGATCTTGACATCGTCGACCTTGCTGATACCGTGATCGTTGTGCTTGGACCAGGATTGGGGGACGAGATACAGGCTATCAAGGCCGGCATAATGGAGATAGGAGACATATTCGTCGTCAACAAGATGGACAGGGATGGATCATTCTTGGCAATGAAGGACATACAGGATTCACTTGCCATGACTCCACAGAAGGAGTGGAAGGTGCCGGTAATCGGGCTGGATAGTCTCAAGGGGAAAGGATATGACGAGCTTGTTTCAGAGATAACGAAGCATGGGATACTCAATGTCAGCAGGCCAAATATCAGGCTGGACAGGTTCATGAAAGAAGTTGAAATGGCCCTTCAGGCTGAGATAAGGAGACAGTACCTACTTGAAGCAAGGGAATTGCTGAACAGCAAGGATGCAATTGCCCGGCTCTCCGAAGAGAAGATGGATCCTTATTCTGCAGCAATGAAAATTCTGAAGTCTGGAAAGGCAGGTTTGTAGTTGCAGGGAATGTTAAAATTTAAATAAAGAATTTTAATTGTTTTGTATGGCAGGAATGGATGCTCCGCTTAAGTTTTATGCTGACGAATTCATGAAAGGCGTTGGAAACAGGGTCAAGGAAGTGATGAGTTTTGTTTACCCTCCTGTGACAATGTATGAAGAATCTGGAGAAATAGTTATAGAGGCAGATCTTCCCGGTTTCAAGAAGGATAACATCAGGGTTGTCCTGGAAAAGAACGCCCTGTCTATATCAGCAAGGAGGGAACTTAACAGGTCCGGAATGACGTACATGGACCAAAGACCTGAAAGTGTTCACAAGAGAATATCGCTCCCGCTTGAAATCGATTATGCAGTGGATTACACGGCAAGATACGAGGAAGGAGTTCTGACCATAAGGATACCTGTAAAGGGAATAAAGACTGTAAAAGTTGAGTGACCCGATTAGGCTGCAATATCATTTTTTCAAAATTACAGCAGCGAACGCTATGAGATCAAGTACCATGATAACACCTGATAAGAGGGGAAACCTGGGGTAGAAGATTCCTGATGCGAGCAGAACAAATCCAAGGAAGAGCGATGCAGAGATTCGCCTTGACGTATCCCTCTGGTTTGTAGGGACTGACAGATCCTCAAGCTGCCTTTTTAAGAGCGGTATTGCGTCCATCCCCTTTTCAATGGCTTTCACGGCCTTCCCCGCCAGAATCTCGATCTGGTTCCTGTAGAGTTCCTGCAACAGCCCTTCGTTATAAAGCATTTCCCTGAGAATCTTGACAAACTGGAAATCCGGATCTAGTTGCATGCAGATTCCTTCTAGGAGTGACGACATCCTCATGTAAAGAACCAGTGATCTGGGGAGCTTGAATGGAAATTCAAATATAACGCTGTTAGCGATCTCAAGCAACTCCCTTATCTCCATCTCATTTGGGTTCTTTCCCTGCATCCCGGCTATTATCATGTTCATGCTCTGCCTGATGACTCCCCGGTTCGCAGCTGGAGATAGGGCATTAAGCCCGAGCAGGGCGTCTATAATTGCGTCCGGATCCTCTGATACCAGTCCTTCATAGAGCGAGAGAAGCTGGAACCTGGTATTTTTATCAAGGCTTCCGATCATCCCGAAATCGTAGAGTATGATCTTTCCGTCTCCGGTCACAGAAAGGTTTCCAGGGTGCGGATCAGCATGGAAGATATCGTCACGAAGCAGCATCCTCATGAAAAGTAGGTCCAGCTTCCATGCGAGCCGCTTCATGTCTATATTTCCTTTCTTCAGGGAATCGATATCGGTTATCTTGATTCCTGCTATATAGGACATGACCATCACCTCCTCCGTACTGATCTCGGGGATTACGTACGGAATGACCACATCTTCGCGGTTGCTGATATTTTCACGTATCCTGCGAATGTTCTCTGCCTCTTTTACATAATTTGCCTCGTCGAAAATCCTAGAACTGAAATCTTCAATAACGTTGCTTATGCTGAAATACAAAAAGTTCTCAATGAATCTTTTACCTGCCTTGAGAAGCCTCTTAATGACTATCAGATCTATCTTGAGATTCTCCTTTATACCGGGCCTGTTCACCTTGACTGCAACATCCTTTCCCCGATAAACTGCCCTGTAGACCTGTCCCAGGGAAGCACCGGATATTGCATCTTCATTGAAAGTGTCAAAAACTGTGTTAATGTCTCCTATATTCCGCTCTATGATTGGCTTTACCAGTGCAAAATCTGCTGGTGGAACGCTATCCTGTAGCTTCTCGAAGGCAGCGAGATATTCCCTTGGAAGAAGATCCGGCCTAGCGGAAATAACCTGGCCAAGTTTTATGAACGTCGGTCCCAGCTTGATGAAGGCGTCAACGGCACGTTCACCATTTCTCTGTCTACGGTAGTTCCACTCTCCGTCTTTTTCCTCTCGTGTTTTCTTGCGGTCACGCGAATACCTTCGGAACACGGGATAAAGTGTGAACAATGCCTTCAACTCTCTTCTCCTTATTCCTCCGGGTAGTGCAGTGTGCTCTCTGGATACCACTAAGGAAACCCCCGGAATTTATTGGCGGATGGAGCAAGCGAAGCGTGCATGCTTGGGGATTATCCATTTATAAGTATACTTTTCCATTTTATAAATGCTAATATATCAATGAAATGGCGCACATTATGTTCAGAAAATTCTATCTTTTGGTTATTTTCTTAAGAATGATGAAAACATTCATTCTGTAGGTTTGGGGTATTACCAGTAATTCTTGTTTACAAATTCTTCGTAAAGTTCCTCTATTTTTCCCTTGTTCTTGAGTTCGTGCTGGGCAAGAAGACTGAGGACTCCGCTGATTTCAGGCTCGCTGTACTCCTTGGACATAAGCTGAAGCAGGTTGTGAAGATCCTTGGTTGTCTTTATGGCAGAAAGCAGAACTCCGTTCAGATCATTGGCATTCACCTGTTCCAGATCATCAGATATGAGGTGGTCCAGCATCTCATAGTCCCTGACTTCCGACAACGGTGCATTTGATGCTGTTTTGCCTGTCCTTATCAGTCTCTCTATCATGGCCTTGTCCTCAAGTTCCTGCTGTGCAAGACTTCTCAGGATACCTTTCACGTTATCTAGATTTGACTCATTTGACATTGTGGTATACCTGTTACCAATCTTCTCCTTCATCCTGATAGTCTTCATTAGTATATCTTCCCTAACCTTTCTGAAATCCCTGCCTGAAAGGGAAGATTTTCCACCTGTAGCGTCAATGTTCATAATACTATATATTATAACAGCACTTAATAAACATTTTGGAACGGGTTCCTAATAATACTATGGACTTTGTTTTATTACCTGAGGTAATTTATACAGAAAAAGCATAAAATCGATTGAGAACAAATGCCCGGAATAAGCCCCCTTCTGTTGGCCGCTTTTACGGTTGGCAACATTCGACTTCTGCCCCAGCGGGACATGCGTCTTACCCGACCCTCACAACAGTCTCATAGGGTCACTTTAGACTTGCTCCATCCAGGAAGAGTTCCCATCGGCACTTCAGGAAACGTCGTCTTTGCGAGTCATTCTGCTCCTGAAACCGTCAATTTCTTTTCTCTTTACCATCCCTCTCGGGATATCAACTTGAGTTGATTGGAACCTGTCGAGGAGGGGGGACTTTCCTCACTCTTTCGAGCGTAAGTTGCCCTCGGGCTTTTGTTCATTAAAGGATTGAACACGGGAATTTATTATTAACGGTAAGGATCAGGACCGCATTATGAAAACGTTAAGCAGATTTGCCCCGAATGATCCGCTTTCTACAACAATGTTTGCCACATACCCCTTGTTCAGCGTCATGTTATCGTATGCGGATGTATTTATTTTAAAACTGAGGGTCTGGCTGAAGGTCCCCTTGTTGAAGGCAAAGTTCTGAGTATAGTTGTTGAATGCAGAATAAGTGACATTTGCTGTCGCATTATATATTGAGGGTGGAACCACTAACAGCGTCCCATTGGCAACAGTACCGTTGAATGTCATGGTGATATTGATGAAACTCTCCATGGACGTCATGTTTGCATAGACAGTAGAATTAGCCGGGTCGTAATGAAGCCATGACTGATCGACCTTTACGCTGGTAAGAGTTATAGGAGCGGCGGCAGGCTTTTCGTTAATGTTGTAGAATTCAAGCCCTCCAACCAGTAAAATTGAAATTACGACGAAGGCACCTACGGCCATGAGATTGTTTCGTTCCATCTTTGGTGATATCCTTTATAATTAATGAATTTTTCGAACCTTACAGTCAATCTGGAGTAGCTCATATACTACCCATATGCAGAATTCGTTAACTCGTGGAAGAGCCCTTGAAGAAAAAATATTCTTTTGGGGTCGCCCCCTTGTAATCTATTTGGAATTGCAGAAAAATTATGTGTTCAAAGGAGCTTATCCGACTCTTCCTTTGTGTAGAGCCTGAATTTCTTTGAAGCGGAAATTGTAGCGATCTCGGGTGATTTCAGCCCGCCTTCCTCTTCAAGCGCCTGTTTCAGTGCCTTTATGGCAAGCGCAACTGCCTGTGTCTCGTTCATATCTTCCTTGTATTCCTTTTCAAGATAGCTTGCAACCTGGTCTCTTCCGGAACCTATGGCAACTGCTTTGTACTCATTTATCGTTCCAGCAGGGTCACAGTCAAAGAGTCTTGGGCCAAGGTTATCCATTCCAGCAAAAATCATGGAGACACCGTATGGTCTCACTCCGCCATATTGAGTATACTGCTGCATCTGATCAGCTACTTTCTTGACAAGGTTTTCAATGTTGACCAGCGATCCATAAGTTACTTTTTCCTGCTGGGCAGTCATTCTTGCAAAATCAATAAGTACTCTTGCGTCTGCGACCAGTCCAGATGTTACTGAGGCAACATAATCGTCAATAAACTGAATCTTTTCTAGAGAATTCTGTTCAACCAGCCTACTCCTGATTTTCTTATCCGAGATCAGTGCTACCCCGTTGCTAAATTTTATGCCTAGTGCGGTGGAGCCTTTTCTAACGGCTTCCCTTGCGTATTCAACCTGAAACAGCCTACCATCCGGCGAAAACACCGTGATAGCTCTGTCATATGCCATCTGTCCCTGCTGCATTTAATTCACCTTATCCCCATAGGATATTCCAATAATAAACCTTTTTCATATTTTTCGCATGGCGTGCCTTTAATTATTTCCTCTGGTCGGAATTGAATACCATGCCCTGCGTATTGGCAAATTTCATATGGATATGTCCAATGTGTTTTCGTTGAGTGCCATATTCGATGATCATATGCATCTCAGGAAAGATGGTTTCCTGATGGATGCTGTCCATAAATTTGAGAGGGCGGGTGGAACCGCATTCAATCTTGTCAATCTTCCAGATTACTCATTGCCTCCCGGCGAATATTATAATTCAATATTTGCGGAAACCATAAGACTAGCTGATATTGTTATGAAAG
>JAJYRT010000047.1 GCA_021793945.1 Thermoplasmata archaeon | reverse complement strand
GGTTTACGGACTTCCTTAACTATTCCTCGCATTCCTGTACCTTCTGAGATGAATACCCTGGTATCAGCGAAGGCGGGCAAGAGATCATGCAATCTTGACGTAAGATCCCTGTCTAACGTGTAACCAGGATTATCCGCTACGGACTTCCGGCTCTTGATTAGGAGATATCCCAGTATGGAGTAGAGCATGATGGGAACCGGCAAAATTCCGGCAATCAAGGAGAGATCACTGAATCTAGAGTATGATTCCAGGGTGACAGTAATGAAGATTATTTCCACAAATATCACGTTTAACGCACTGGCTATGGGAGCCCTTTTTACAACCCTAGAACTCTTTCCACCACCAACCAGGAAAACCATGGGGCCGGAAACGCCACATACAATGGCCAGGGAAATAAGTTCGTCAAGCATTCTGGATAACACAATTCCAAGAAGAAGAGCAAAAACTACTGCAGCGATTATATATGAAGCATTTTTTGGAAAGTTGGGCATTTATCTAAATTTCGTAAGTTTCTAATAACTCTTTCGCCTGTCCAGATTTGCACCAAGATCTGTCTTAAATTTACAAAATAGGGGATGGATATGGATCGGGCAGAAAACTGCTTTTCAAATACTAATATCTTCATAGAATTTCCTGTCAATGAGAACGAGAAAAAATTAATTAGCGTCGTTAGTCTTGTCTATAATGCGATATATTGTCATAACTGGAGGCGTCCTTTCAGGGCTCGGAAAGGGCACAATAACATCCAGCCTTTCTCACTTATTGAAGTCAAACGGGCTGAAAGTAACTGCGATGAAAATTGACCCTTACCTGAATTATGATGCTGGAACCATGAATCCTTACCAGCACGGGGAAGTTTTCGTCCTGGATGATGGGAGTGAAGTAGACCTGGATCTAGGAAACTATGAAAGATTCCTGGACACTAACCTGAGCGGTGACAACAACATAACCACCGGAAAGACATACCTGGAAGTAATAGAAAAGGAGAGAAGAGGAGATTATCTTGGAAGCACTGTCCAGATCATACCGCACATCACAAATGAGATCAAGCGCAGGATAAGGAAAGTTGCAACGTCAGGAGACATCGATGTGGTAATGATAGAAGTCGGAGGCACAGTTGGTGACATTGAATCAATGCCATTCCTCGAAGCTCTAAGGCAGCTAAAGAGGGAAGAGCCTGAGGGATCAGTTCTGTTTGGTCATGTGACGCTGATTCCGGCCATCGGTTCAGTGGATGAACAGAAAACCAAACCTACCCAGCACAGCGTTAAGCAGCTTCGTGAGATAGGAATACAGCCGGACATACTTTTCTGCCGGACCAAGAAACCACTACTGATTGAGACCATAAAGAAACTCTCCCTCTTCACTGATGTTTCAGAGGCAGGAATAATAAGTGTTTCAGATGTTCAGAACGTCTATCTTTTACCGGAATTGATGGAGAAGCAGGGTCTTGTTAAGTATGTGGCAGAAAAACTCTCCCTAAAGTTGGCACCATCTGAAGATATCTGGAAAAAGTACAAACAAAACATCATCAACCCTTCTGAGACAGTGACCATAGCAATTGTCGGAAAATACATTCAATTGCAGGATGCATATATCAGTCACAAGGAGGCTTTTTCACACGTCTGTGGAACTACAGGCATCGGGGTAAAGCTGAAATGGGTGGATTCGGACGAAGTAGTTGGAAATCCGTCAGTTTTTGATGACGTAAATGGCATCCTCATCCCGGGTGGATTCGGATACCGCGGGGTAGAAGGAAAGGTGGCTGCAGCCAGGATAGCCAGGGAGAAGCACATCCCATTTCTTGGAATATGTCTGGGCTTTCAGGTCGCAGTAATAGAATATGCGAGAAACGTCCTTAAACTGGACAAGGCGAACAGCACTGAATTTGACCTAAACACGAAATACCCAGTCATAGACATTCTTCCGGAACAGAAGGGAGTAAAATCCATGGGAGGAACAATGCGGCTCGGATCAAAACCCGTTAAGGTGAAGCAGGATTCAGTTGCAATGAGCATTTATGGTACCGAGGACATTTCAGAACGTCACAGGCACAGGTTCGAGGTGAACCCAACCTACATAAAGAGCCTCACAGAAGCTGGCATGATATTTTCCGGCGTTGATGAAGAGGGAATAAGAATGGAGATCCTGGAACTGGGAGACAGGGATAACTTCATAGCGACACAGTATCACAGTGAGTTCAAGTCCAGGCCACTGGCGCCATCCATGGTTCACGTGCACCTTGTTAAAAAGGCCCTTGAAAATAAACTTGGACACGAGGGAAGCCGCGTTGCCGAAAGAATAGTGAACTGAATGCCGTCGGTCCAGGTGATTCTGTAATGATCGCCGCCTCCGGAATGACTCTCAAGGATTATCAGGAGAGCATACGCGACAAGGTTCAGGAGTGCTATGATCTTGCAAGAAGGATCAGGGGCATGGGAAAAGACGTTACAGACGATGTTGAAATCCCTCTGGCTTCTGATATGGCGGACCGGATAGAGGAACTCATAAAGATCAAGGGCGTTGCAGACGACATAAGAACTGCCGCCAAAGAGATGACAAGGGAAGAAATGAGCATTTTCATCTCCAGGAAGGTATCAAAAATTTATGAGAAAGATGGAAAAGTCACAGCCCTGGACAAGGCGGTAAGGACAGGACTCGCCATACTGACTGAGGGAATACTGGTCGCTCCACTTGAAGGCATTGCTGAGATTTCTGTTGATCAGAATCCCGATGGGTCTACCTACGCATCCATATATTATTCCGGACCTATTCGAGGAGCCGGTGGCACGGCCCAGGCGATGAGCGTATTGATAGCTGACATCGTAAGAAGAGACCTGGGGATCGGCTCTTACGTGGCATCAGACGAGGAGATTGAGAGATATGTCGAGGAGGTCCAGAGTTACAACAGGCTGAAACATCTGCAATACCTGCCGTCTCCCGAAGAGATCAGGACAGTAATTAGCAACTCTCCGGTTTGCATCGACGGTGAAGGAAGCGAGGAGGAAGAAGTCTCCGGGCACCGCGACATGAGGAGAGTCAGGACAAACAGGATCAGGGGCGGTATGTGCCTTGTGCTCTGTGAAGGGCTTATCCAGAAATCAAAGAAGATACTGAAATACACCGGGAAGCTCGGACTCAACGAATGGGAGTTCCTGTCGAAAATAGGCAAGGAATCCGGGGACAAGGAACTTTCGAAGAAACAGAGCTCTGAAAAATTTCTGAAGGATATAATCGCCGGAAGACCTGTGTTCAGCCATCCCGGCACTCCAGGAGGATTCAGGCTCAGGTATGGGAGATCAAGACTTTCCGGGCTTGCTGCGGCTTCCATTCACCCTGCAACAATGCGCATTCTCGGTAACTTTATTGCCAGCGGATCACAGATAAAGGTGGAGCTTCCAGGGAAAGCTGCTGCAATAACTCCATGCGACACCATAGACGGCCCGACGGTTCTTACAAAGGATGGAAATCTGGTGAAGATCAGGACAGTCGATGATGCCAGGGCTGTGGAAAACAATATACAATCCGTTACGGATGTTGGAGAGATCCTCATTGCCTACGGCGATTTCCTTGAGAATAACAGGCAACTGGAACAATCGCCCTTTGTGCGTGAATGGTGGCTGAAATACACCAGCGGCATACCGGATCTGGAAAGATACAGGAATGAGATTCCGGATCAATTCCAGGCCGTTGAAATCTCCAGGAAGTTCAGAGTACCGCTATACCCGGAATTCGACTATCTCTGGCACGACATTAGTCCTGCAGATCTGAGGTACCTGATCGATGCAATTGGCGTGGGGTCCCTGTCAGGTGATTCTCTTGAACTCAAATATTCAGAAGATCTTGTAAACATATTCATCAGTCTCAACCTTGAATTCCAGAGGAAGAATGATAAAATTGTTCTCAAGGAATATTATCCGCTGATTGTATCATGCGGATATGTTATTGACGGAAAATCACTGGTGCAGGAAAGAAAACTTCCTGACACCGGCACAACTTTGGAAGCTGTAAACTATCTTTCCGGGATCGAGATAAGGGCAAGGTCGCCCACCCGTGTAGGAGCAAGGCTGGGGAGACCCGAGAAGGCAGGGGAGAGGCAGATGAAGCCAAAGGTGCATGTCCTGTTTCCTCTCGAGAACAATGGGCAGAACAGGAGATCAATAATAACCGCGACAAACAGCACTGCACAGGGATACGACGCGGAAATATTCTCCAGGCGCTGCCTGAACTGCAACAACGAGACCCCGCTTCCAGTATGTGAACAGTGCGGATCGCACACCATACCTGTGGGAACGAAGAAACTCAAGATCAACCTGCAGAAGATCATGGATAGCGCAATGCTGCAAATGAATACCGATCCGTCGAAGATCAAGGACATCAAAGGCGTCAAGAAGCTGATGTCGTCAAAGAAGGTATGTGAACCTCTTGAAAAGGGAATCCTCAGGTATCTGAACAATATAACAATAAACAAGGATGGAACGTGCAGGTACGATATGTCTGATATTCCCATAACGCATTTCCGTAAATCGGAAATTTCTGTTTCCGGGTCCAAGCTTAAGAATCTTGGATATGAGGACATTGATCTCAACGAGATCTACCCTCAGGATATAATCATACCAAATGATGCGGCTGATTATCTGCTGAAGGTTACAAGATACATAGACGACCTTCTAATAAACTATTACAAAACAGAACCATTTTACATGTGCAAGAGCCGGGAAGATCTCATAGGGCATCTCATAATTGGCCTTGCACCGCATACCTCTGGCGGAATTGCTGGCAGAATAGTTGGATTCACGGATGCCAGTGGCTGCTATGCGCACCCCTTCTTCCATGCAGCCAAGAGGAGAAACTGTGATGGGGACGAGGACAGCATCATGCTCCTGATGGATGGACTGATTAATTTCTCAAAGGAATATCTGCCGTCAACGCGTGGCGGGCTTATGGACGCACCTCTGGTGCTTACTGTAAGGCTGAACCCTGATGAGGTGGACAAGGAGGCGATGAATCTTGACACACTCGGGTCATATCCTCTTGAGTTTTATGAAGCGACAGAGCGTCATGAAGCCCCATCAAAAATTGAAAAAATCATGAAACCCATGAAGGTGCTTATTGAAGAAACCGGTACATACAGGAACTGTTCCTTTAGCTTTGATACGACCAGCTTCAATGACGGCACACTTGTATCTGCGTACAAAACCATCGGATCAATGGAGGATAAGATAGAGAAGCAGCTTGATCTAGCGAGAGTCATACGAGCCGTTGATGCTGATGATGTTGCCGCGAGGGTTTTGACTGCCCATTTTCTTCCAGATATATTCGGAAACTTCAGGGGTTTCTTCACGCAGGAATTCAGATGCACAAAATGCAACGCGAAATACAGGCGCGTGCCGCTCTCAGGAAAATGTCTTAAATGCAAGAACAACACAATAATCCTGACAATCCACAGGGGCAATATAGTCAAATACCTGGACGAAACTGTAAAAATTTCAAAGAATTTCAAGCTGCCGGAATACCTGAACATGAGGATAGTCAACATGGTGAATACCATTGAAAGCACCTTCGAGAAGGAGGAAAACAATTCGCGGGTACTTGAGAAATTTGAGGATGAAGTTGAGGAAGAGTCAACTACCAACCCCTGAAGGGGTTGGCTTGTTCCGTGAGGGACAGCGCAAGAGTTGATTAGGGGGCTTTGAAAACATGCAAAACATAAAAGAAAAGCAGAAGTTAGTTGGGAGAAATACATGCACACCTACGGATGCTCCACAAGTCCGTAGCAACTGTGATCGTGCATTAAACAGAGAGGACACTCTCAGTGTGCACGGTTTAAAAACCCCTTCTAACGACCCCGATGTGAACCTACCCAGCATGAGGGGATGGGACCTGAGGGTTCCCGTCATTAACATGCGCAACGAACCATTGATGCCCACAACACCCCGAAATGCCAGAAAATTAGTGAAAGAAGGCAAGGCAAAGGTTGTTCAGAGAACTCCATTCACCATACAGCTCCTGTACACAACGGGAGAAACCAGACAGCCTGTCACCCTTGGAATAGATTCTGGCTACAAGCACATCGGATTCTCTGCCACAACGGAGAAGGCGGAGCTCATTGCAGGAGAAGTGATCATAAGAACGGACATTCCCAAGCTGAACGTTGAGAAGGCAATGTATAGAAGAAGCAGAAGGAACAGAAACACATGGTACCGCAAGCCGAGATTTCTGAACAGGGGAAACAGGAAAGAAGGATGGCTTGCACCAAGCATGCAGCATAAGGTTGAATCTCATGTGAGGCTGATTAAAGGAATTGAGAAAATCTTTCCCGTATCTAAAATCATCATAGAGGTGGCATCCTTTGACACACAGAAAATGCAGAATCCAGAGGTCTCTGGAATCGAGTACCAGCAGGGAGAGCTTCAGGGTTATGAGATAAGGGAATACCTTCTTGAGAAGTTCCACAGGAAGTGTGCATACTGCGGGAAGGGAAATATACCATTGGAGATAGAGCACATAATTCCGAAGTCAAGAGGTGGTTCAAATCGGGTATCGAACTTGACCATATCCTGCCACAAATGCAACCAGGAGAAGAACGACCTCACCGCTGAAGAGTTCGGATATCCGGAAATGATGGACAAAGCAATGAAAACCCTCAAAGAAGCTCCGTTCATGAATCTGGTGAGAAAAAACATTGCAACAGCGACGGGGTGTGAAATAACCTTTGGTTTTATCACCAAGAGAAACAGGATCCTCTCAGGACTGGAGAAGAGCCATGCTAACGATGCCTTCATTATTGCTGGGGGAACTTCCCAGACAAGGTGTGTTTCATATAGCGTGACCCAGAGAAGACGAAATAATCGTGCATTGCAGTTGAACAGAAAAGGATTCAGGCCTTCGATACGAAGGAGAAGGTATCCGTTGCAGCCAGGAGACGCTGTTATTTTTCAAGAAGAGGAATGGAACGTGGTAGGTACACATGCTATTGGGAAAAGTGTAATCATAAAAAAAGAGGGAAAAAAGATGGATGTAAATGTAAAGAAAGTAAAGCTAAGAAGATATGGTAAGGGTTTGAAGTTTAACATCCAATTCCTCCCACCCCTCAAGGGGTGGGCATCCTTGGAGGTATCCTGATGATAGGATCAATATTTGTAACGGGACCAGCAGGTACGGGAAAGTCAACATTCTGCGGATCATTCAAGGAATGGCTTATCCAGCAGGGCTATGATGTGGCTACTGTTAATCTGGACCCGGGATCGGAATACATGCCATACAACCCGGAAATAGACGTAAGGGAATATATTTCCCTTCAGGACATAATGAGTCAGTATTCGCTTGGTCCAAATGGGGCACAAATAGTAGCGGCTGATCTTCTTCTTGAGAACGTGGAAAAGATTGAGTCACAGATCAAGGAACTGCAGGATTACTACGTGATATTTGATACACCGGGACAGATGGAGCTTTTCACCTTCAGGCAGGGGAGCACAATGCTCGTCGACAGGCTTTCAGGGGGGAAGGGCATGCTCGCCTTCATAGCCGATTCCGTCATCTCCTCCACTCCGTCAGGTTATATATCACAGAAAATGCTCTTTGCATCTGTGATGTCACGGTTTTACAAGCCCATGCTTTTTGTTATGAACAAATCAGATCTTGTGGATGAAGACACGATGTTGACCATAAAGAAGTGGGAAGAATCTCCCGATCTTCTGTATGAAGCCTTCATGAACGAAAAGCAGCAGATTGTTAAGGATTATTTTTCCGGAATACTCGATGCATTCAGGACCAGCGACATGATAACAAAATTGTTTCCAGTATCCTCCCGGGATCTGCTTGGATTCGAGGACATATACGCAGAGATGTCTGTTTATTTCACCGGCGGCGAGGATGCTGACACCCTCTATCGTGATGATTGAGGCAGGATCAGGCAACACATAATTCGGTGCGCGTCAATGCATCAGGTGGAAGTCCTTTGGTTTATCTTTGCCTTATAGAAGCGGGAGGGCTTTTTGTTGTTCCGCACCAAAGGTAATTCTATACGTTCATGGCTGAGAGAAATATTTTGTAGGTGTTAAAAAAACAAACACTGTCTGACCGTAATGAGGGCTTTATAATAAGCAGGTAACTCTGTATATAAAACTACCATTTCCTTTGCCAGTGTAAGAAAAATGTTTTAATACAGAGTCTATGAAGTCCTTGTGCATTCCAACAGACACTGTATTATCTGCGGAGGGGTTATTTTTTCCGGAATGTACTGTGCTGACTGCAGGCGTGAAATTTCAAGGACACGGACAACTGACGATGAGAACTTTGAGGACTGGCTTTCGAGAACCAGGGAATCAAGGCAGCACATATGCCAGGCTGATGACGACAGAATAAGACATCTGGACAGCTTCGGCCTTTATATGAAATGAATTTTCTTCTCGCCTGAACTGATCTTTCCAATGATGAAACTCTTCAGGTGGCAGGCTTTATTTCACTGACAGAATCTTTGTTATAAGGGTCTCTGCCATAATATCTCCTGCAACCATGTGAATTGTGTATTCCTCGTGAAAGATGAGTTATTAGCCGATATAAAATTGTTTAATTATCAGTTCATATCTGTTATATTCATAATTTTTTCATACTGAACACGAAAAAAACCGTTCCGCGTTAATAATTTGTGAAACGGACAACGAATAATTTTTAAGGAATAAAGCTATGGTTAGAAGGTGACAAAATGGCTGAAAAATGGGAAGCAAAAGATAAACTGAAACCAAAAGGACTCGACGGCATATCTGATCAGCAGATAGAATATCACTTTGAAACCCATTACAAGGGCTATGTAAACAAGCTGAATGAGATATGGGAAAAGCTGACGAGTGCTGACCGGACGAAGGCAAATCAAAATTACAGCGAATTCCGTGAACTCAAGCTTGAGGAAACCTTCAATTTTGATGGATCGCTTCTGCACGAGCTATATTTCGACAATCTATCAAAGGGTCAGGGACAGATACCAGAGGATCTGAAGAGACACCTTGAGAAGGATTTCGGAAGTTACGAGAAGTGGGTCGAGGATTTCAAAGCAACCGGAGTCGCATTCAGAGGGTGGTCGCTGCTGGTTTACGATCTTAACACAGGGAAACTGAGGAACATAGGCGCAGATGTGCATAACACCAACGGAATCTGGAATGCGATTGTACTTATGGCTCTTGACGTGTATGAACATGCATACTACACTGATTATGGTCCAAAGAGAGCTCCTTACCTCGACGCATTCATGAAGAATGTCAACTGGCCCGCTGTCTCAAAGAGATATGAAAAAGCGAAGAAGATTTACGAAATCTTCAAGTGATTCTTAGTATCTTTATTAAATTTTATTAACCAAGAATTTGTTAATACTTTAATGCCTTTTCAATTCACGCATTCTGCAAAAGGGCATGATGAAAAGAAATATTCAACTGTTCCTGTCACTGAAGACGATGCCAATGGCAATATCGGTGATCTGGAAAGGATACGGAAGCAGAGGGACATCCTTGAGGCACCAGAAAAGGTATCGTGGTGGTAAAAGCAGGGAGTTCAGGTTATAGAGACGTTGGGAGTTTGAGGGAAGCAGTAAAACTCCAACGCTTTAGCCTGGAGATGCACGGACTTCCCTCAAGACAGGCATTAATAAAGAGAATAATATTTCATACAGTCCACACCTGAAACGGTAAGGCACTCTCCCGAAGAGTAAGACGGTTAAGATGGACTGTTCGCAAGAACACATTGGTTCCAGCGGCATGCTTTCCGTGAGGAGAGGGGATAAATGCGTCAAGCCCCCTGCTGGAATCAGGCTGCCGAGGCCTAAAATAGTCAATAGCGCTCTGAGGTTCGCAACCAAAGTCAACCAGCCAATCGTTGCGGTTCGATGAATCCACGCCTATGGGCATGGGGGAGACCAGCAACAAGCCACAACCCTTCAGGGTGTAGTAGTTGACAACTCTATAGTCACATTCGACATTATAAGTCCCGGTTCTCGGTTAAGATGCGTATGGGCCATCTCCATAGTACCCTCTGTCAGATGCACGGGTATCATTTTCTTTGATGTGCTCTCCCGAAAAGTTCGCAGGGCAGAGGAAAATGTAGAATGTTTCCAATGTTCCGCAAGACCAGCCTCATTATCAAGGTACGTCATTTCATGAAACAGAATGTCAGCCTTCTCCGATGCCTTCACTACTTCTTCACTGTAAGCCGTATCTCCTGTATAGGTCAGTATCCTTCCCTTGTAATCTAACCGATACACATTATCTGGAATTGTGTGATTTCCGTTAAATGCCTCAATGAAATCAGTCTCTCTTCTTTCTCTATAGTTCACATTTATCTCGTAGTGGTCATCCTGAGGCGTGTTGAAAATCCTTAACAGTGACTCGGTATTTGATCTTATTCCAACCGGACCCATTATGAGAAGTGGCTCCTTGATCTTTCTTGATCCGCGGTACCAGAGTAACTCGGGGAGACCTGCATAATGATCCAGGTGCATATGGCTGATGAGAACCCACTCAATCTTAGCAGGGTCAACACTCATTTCAAGTAATGATTCCAAGGAATGCGGTCCAAAATCAAACACGATTTTATCATCGATAAGAATAGAAGAGTTCCTTACGCCAGCTTTAATGTGAGAAGACCAGTTTCCAAGGAATCTTATCTTCATCTATTCCTCAACCCCTACTTCAGCAGAAACTTGTTCGTCCATCCTGGAAATTGCAGAGATGATTATGTCCGGTTCACTGCTGGCCTCAAGACTCTTTCCACCAGTCTCTGGTGCGAGAAGTATCGTTACAAGTAAACCGATTAACGCGAAAGCTCCGAAGAAAAACAGACTACCGCTGATACCAAACGAGAGAACTATGAACGGAAATGTTGTTATACCCAGAACTGCGCCCACTCTGCTGACAGATGTACCAAAACCCTGCGCGGTTGCTCTCTCGGAAGTCGGAAAGAGCTCAATGGGGTAGACGAAATCCGTGGTTCCAGGACCAACATTTTGAATAAGTTCAAACACTAAAAATGTTCCGAATATGATAGGTGCAATGGCTGCATCTATGGAAAACTTCGGCACAAAATACGTTACAATCCCCAATATTACCAGAGAGGCCGTTGTGCCTGTAAATCCTATTATTGTGATTAGTCTCCTTCCAAGCCTGTCTATAACCAGTAATGCAATAATACCTCCTATTATGGAAAAGACGTCAAATACACCTGCTCCCAATACCGCAAGCTGCGAGGTAAGGCCCAGAATGCTCAGTATCGTAGGACTGAATATTGCAATCCCATAATAAGTGACATCCATGCAAAACCAGAAAACCGCCACAAAGATGGTACTTTTCAAGTACTTTTTACTGAACAGTTCCTTTATCGATGATTTTCTTGGGAGTAGGTCTTTTAAAGAATCGTGTTTGCCAGTTACGCTCCTTTCAACTTCTTGCGCTCTCTCTATATCTCCAGATTTAACGAGCCATCTTGCAGATTCCGGGATATCTTTTCTAAGATAAAATACTACTGCTGCTGGAATTACTCCGAGAATAAACATATACCTCCACGCTACAGATCCGAGGGGTAGAAGTGCATATCCAGTGAATACTGCTACAGCCGCTCCCACTGACCAGAAAAGCACATTTGTGACGAGCAATTTTCCGCGGGATTTGACAGGCGTGAACTCAGCAATTATTGCCGGACTTATGGCGTAGTCCGCACCAAGTGCAACTCCAAGTATCAGTCTGGAGATAAACAGCGAGGCAAAATTGAAGGACAGGCTTATAATTATGGTCATCACGATGAATATGGCCATGTCAAACATATACATGGTTTTCCGTCCTTTCAAGTCCGTTATGTACCCAAAAACTATACCACCAAATATCATCCCGATCAAGGTGGACGCTGCTATAAGGGCCTTTGCCAACGGTGTTACCAACCCGAATGCCGGGATATTATATAGTAACAAAAGGGCAACAGCGATTATGGATATGTCATAACCATCGAGCAAAGTTCCGGCCGCAGACAGTGCGGCTATTTTATAATGTATCTTTCCAGTCTTGGCATTGTCAAGTGCACTGTACACACTGCCAATGTCTTCACCTTTACGGCTCATGATTTAATTATTTGGGGAGCCCTTATTAACTTGCTTACAATAATATATATAATTGTCATTATCAATATAGATACGACAATATCTATATACTGCTAATAATTAGTCTTGTTGGACCCCTGTATTTGTCTATCTCTCATCTACTATACATGACACTTTACTCAGAACTTTACCTGTTTTCATGAACGCTACTTTCTCCTCGTCCTGAGTTGAAAGTAGTGATACGTGGAACGGTAATTCCACTTGCCATTGACAGTTGTGAACACTGGGGAGTTTTTTTTACAAAATCATCAGCTTATCATTTTTTGGTTAGGATAATCCAGTTATTCAACACAGAAATGAGGAACGTGATTGGGGAAACAGAATTAAGTTCTAAAAAATTAAAATAGCTGCCTGGCCATCAGACAGTAATGATTGATCCACCTAAACCAGCCTCTATTGCCCAGAGAGTTTCTGAACTGGTATCTTCGCCTGTATCGGAGATCATTGCAGGAAGGGCAGAAGAGTTCAGGCGGGCCGGAAGGTCATCCAAGGAATTCATTTTCGGCGAATTATGTTTCTGCATATTGACCGCAAACACCTCCGCAGATATGGGTGTCAGCACTCAGAATATCATCGGGCTGAACGGGTTTATGAATTAT
>JAJYRT010000046.1 GCA_021793945.1 Thermoplasmata archaeon | reverse complement strand
GAAAGGCAAAACTCTCCTTTACCATGAAGGATGGGAAAAGAGGTGCAACGGACCTACTGTTAAGACTGGACACCCCAATAGAGGTTGAATACTTCCAGATGGGTGGAATATTGCAGTACGTGATGGAAAGGATACTCTCCTGAATGGAAATTCTTCATAACTGCTAAATTTCGGCCGCGAGAAACGCAACGCTGACATCTCTCCATCGCAAGATCAGTGCCTTTCTTGTTCCATTAGTCTGCAAATATCCGTTTCACATATTATTATGATATATTCTGATCAGATTTTAGATGTAGAGGAAAGATGATCCGGCTTTGAGTTACATGCCAATGAATAGGTGAAATGCCTCTTTTATCCCATGCATTAACTAAGACATATTCCGGCATCTTGTTACCCGATTTCCCGGCAGATACATTAAATATTTTCCGGAGATTTGGTGAAACGAATATTTCATCCATAAAGACAAGGCTGATGATGGAAAACAAGACGCTCTGGGCGGTCAGCGTCTCCGGTTCCATACGATCAATTGGGTTTGGAGCTACCTGGCCATTCATGGCGATTTTCTTCAACAGAGACCTTGGAGTCCCCATACTTCTGGTTGGAATAATATTCACCCTTCTCGCAATATCATCTATCGCTTTCAGCGTCGTCGGAGGATGGCTGGCGGATAAATTTGGCAGGAGGGTGACCCTGCTTGTTGGTGGATTTAACGGAATTCTCATTTATTCACTGATTTCCGTTTTCATAGCAGTACACCTGTCCGTTCTTTTCATAGCCGCGGGTTTCGTCCTTTCATCATCGTCGGGGTCGCTGATATTCCCTTCATCAACGGCACTGGTTTCGGATGTGACGAGCCGGGCCGACAGAACCATAGCTTATGGAATATACAGGATTCTGACTAACGTGGGGTGGGCCATAGGACCAATCATGGGAGCATATGTGTATGACCTGGGAATGGAGTGGATATTCGCCATTATTGCGACATCCAGCCTGATCCAGTTCCTGGTGATTCTTTTCTTTGTGCATGACCGCAGGATATACACCAGGAAGACACGGACAAAGATCAGCATGATATCATACGACAGATACCTGATACTCTTCAGCGTTGGCACATTTTTCATAATGATGATTTCCACGCAGTTTTCCGTCACGCTGCCGACGTTTGCTGCTAACCACGTAGGAATACCTGTGAGCGCCATCGGTTACATCTTTGCTGTAAACGGTGCAGTGGTGGTCCTTGGGCAATATCCGCTGAACGCGCTATTTTCAAGGGTATCTGATGTGACCACCATGATTATCGGGTCGCTCTTTTACAGCGCAGGTTATCTTCTGGTTGGTTTTTCAGGCAGCCTACTGCAGCTTATGCTGGACATGATTGTTATAACTGTTGGCGAGGATCTGGTGTCGCCCTCTCTCAACTCAATTGTATCAAAAATAGCCCCCGAGGACAGGGTTGCCAGATTCATGAGCTTCAATGGCATGGTGAACTCAGCCGCAAGGGCAATCGGTCCGTCGGTAGGTACCATATTTCTCTCCCTGTACCTTTACAATGGGCCGGAAGTTTGGGGAACCATTGACATATTCGGCATTACCTCGATTGTGATATTGATCTTTTTCGGGAGACTGCTGAGAGCCAGGCAGTCGCCGGAAAGGATATCAGATACCCAGGATGTATGAAATCATTGCTGCAAGGAATATGAATCCTATGAAGGAGTTTGCCCCAAGGAATGATTTTCTTATGGTGGCGGGATCATCGGGATCAACTATGAGGTGTTCCACCGCAATTAATGCCACGATGGGCAGCATGAATATCTCGAAGACAGGGGATCTCAGAAGCACCCCCATTGAGAGGAACAGGGCTATGGTTATAATGTGCGTAATCAATGAAATCCTCAGCCCTTCCTTTGTTCCGTACGCGGTCATTACGGTCCTGAGGCCGTTGACCCTGTCAAACGGGATGTCCGGGATAACGTAGATCATATCAAAGCCCGCTATCCATAGCGACGCTGCAGCAAAGAGCACGTACAGTTCCGGGGTAGTTGGAAATGCTGGCTTGACAGCCAGATAGCCCGCAAGTACACCGACCCCTATCACAGATCCCATGTATAGATGCCTCCACTGTGTGACCCTCTTAAGCAACGGGTCAGTGATGAATAGGAAGAGGACAATTGGTGAGAGGATGAATACGAAGGAATTGAGGAAGAAGGAGGAGGCCTCAAATATGAAGGTGGATATCAAGGTTATGCCAAGCGCTTTCCTCAAGGACATCGATCCCCTGACAAGTGACCATTGCTTCTTTCTGGGATTGATGATGTCGTATTTCCTTCCAATGAGCCTGTTTATGGACATGCCGGTTGCGCGTGCGGTGGTGGCCGCAAGCAGTATCAGGACATATTTCAACGGGAGAAAGACCGGTCCGGATGCCAGCAGGGCACCGCTCACCACGAACGGCAGATCGAAAATTGTATGCTCGAGCTTGATGAAATCGGTGATTTCCCTGATTCTATTCGATGGCATACTTCTTCATTTTCTCCCGTACAAGAGAGTCGATTTCATCTGTCATTTTCAGGACGCCCGGCCATCTCCTGCCGTATCCTTCGGAGGCGTCCTTCCTTGTGGCATCAATGCCCATCTTTGATCCGTAATTGAACAGGGATGATGCGTGATCCAGGCTATCCGTTACGGTTCCTGGTATTATGGTCACATCACGATCGGGATCAATCCTTGTTGACATTGCCCAGATCACAGCTTTCCTGTCGTGTACGTCGATGTCACTATCAACAACTACAACAATCTTGGAAAACATCAGCTGTCCCATGCCCCAGATAGCAAACATCACTTTCTTCGCATGTCCCGGATAGCGTTTCCTGATTGAAACTACGACCATGTTGTGGAAAACGGCCTCCTCCATGGTATTGATGTCCACTATCTCCGGGATCTGCATCTGTATAAGCGGAAGGAACATCCTCTCCACAGCTTTTCCTATTATCACGTCCTCCTGCCAGAGTTTCCCGACAATGGTTGTGGGGTAAACCGGATTCTTCCTCTCTATTACCTTTTTTATGTGAAAAACCGGAAATTCTTCCTCGAGCGAGTAGTAACCGGTATGATCTCCAAATGGCCCCTCTGTCCTTGTCTCCGCAGGATCAATGTATCCCTCAAGGACTATTTCAGCATTACGGGGGTATTCAAGGTCAACTGTCGTCCCCTTGACCAGGTCAAGACGCTTCTTCGATATTATTCCCTGGAATGAGAACTCATCTATTCCTTCAGGTAGTGGGGCAACCGCTGAGAATGTTGTCAGGGGATCGGTCCCGATCACAACAGCCACATCCAGAGGAGTGCCTGATTTCCTGGACTCGGCAAAATGACCCGCGCCTCCCTTGTGGATGTGCCAGTGCATGCCGGTCGTTTCTGAATCGTATACCTGCATCCTGTACATTCCCACATTTCGCTGACCGGTCTCCCTGTCCCTGGTTACAACCACAGGAAGCGTTATGAATGGCCCTGCGTCCTCGGGCCATGTTCTGCATATAGGATACCTCCCCAGATCGACCGTGTCCTGCGCAACATGATCAGAGCCGAAGGATTGGTGCACTTTCGGTTTTGCTCCTCCCAGCTCGCGGTACATCTCCATGCCCCTTGAGATCATGGACTCGGCGTCATCAGGGATGCGGATGAGATTTCTGAGCCTCTGCCCTATTTCCGATGGTGTTGATCCAAGTATTGCATTCATTTTTTCATTGGTTGAGAATATGTTTCCTACCACCGGTATTTCAGATCCTTTCACGTTGCTGAAAAGAACCGTCCGGCCAAGCCCTGTGCGTTGCTCCTCGCTGAGGATGTGTGTAAGTTCCAGATCGGGACTGACTTCTTCGTCAATCCTTAAAAGGGAGTTGCTCTTTATTGAGAACTGTATGTATTCCTGCAGATCTTCAAAAGACATACTATACCATAATCCAGCAGGGTTTATCGACTTTGCTCTTTACCTTTCTCCCCTCTTCCTGACTATGCTGAAAAGATCAGAGAGACTCAGAACGCAGAATATAAGCCCCGTCAGGAGGGAAAGGAAGAAGAATATCTCAATGTCTATGAAAAACTCTATGTTATCATATGGTACGACGCCATTTGTGAAGTCTATGATCATGAGCAGTATACCATCGAGTATGGTGAAAACGTATAACCGGTTCACCTGCCCAAATATAGGCTGCTTCAGGCTGTCTGCGTGGAAATTAGGTATCATGGTTATCAGAACAGAATATGAAGCCAGCAGCAGCCCAATCAAACTGCCGTAGACAGTTATAAGCGATGGGTTTGCAAAGAATGTAACGAATTTACCCACATATGAAGCGGAGTACTGAAAAAATCTGATGTACTTGTTCATCATGAGAAAGGTGATTATGAACGATACTACGAGAACTGTTCTTATCTTGTAGAGGCTTGTGATCCTTCCCTTGAGCTTTATCTGTGCCATTATCTACTATAGGGGTATTTAAAATGATATAAATGCCTTTGTTTCTTGGCGCAGATATTTGTCACGATACTCCAATAAGCCTTGCGAAGTACCTTGGTATGGAAATAATCTGGTATAGAAGGCCCGTGAGGAGAACCCATAGATAGAACCCTGTTATCCTGAATATCCACCTGGCCCTTATATGCCCTGTCGAGGACACCAGTGCTATGAGCACCATTCCGACCAGAATCATCGCCACAGAACCGAATTTATTCTTCCTCTCCTCGTTGAAGAATATTCCGTCCTTAAGTTGAATCCTGGAACCAAGCCCCATGCATCCGTTACAAATCTCCCCGTTATCTTCCCCGGAGAAACCTGTTCCATTGCATTTATCACATATGTTGTCCACTTTGTACTGTAACATATGGGAATCCATTGGTATATATATTGTCACATCCTATTTCTCTCAAGCTTAATGAGAAACAGCTTAACCTTGGAGAAATAGATGAAAACGCGATCTGATCGGTTTTTGGAATCGTATTGACATGAAGTCTGTGGATCGTAAAAAGTAAATACGCTGTTCAACTGTGAAACTGTGGCAGTTACCGACATGATAAAGATCTGCCCAAAGTGCGGGTCAATAAGAGTAAACTGGATTGCAGGGGGAATAGCCGGGGCAGTTTACAAATGTGATGATTGCAACTACGTTGGTTCATTCATTCTTGAGATCAGGCCTGAAAAACTCGACCAGTTCAGGAAGGAACTTAACAATAACAAGTGATCTGGGACTCCCCCTTAATGCGCCAGAATGTTCATGCACAGTGGTGTATATTATAACTCTAAGTGCGTTACTTGTCTGTGGATACTGGTGGCGTGTACAGTGCACCTCCCGATCCGGAACGGACGCTGAGGCTCCTGGGAGTCGATTCTGAGAACGGCCTCACGCAATCAGAAGCCGAAATCAGGTTGGATCGCAATGGACCGAATTCACTTCCAGAATCAGATAATGATGGCATATTCCATGTCTTGATCGAGCAGGTCAGGGAGCCGATGATTCTCATCCTCATAGTTATTGGCCTGATTTATCTGCTCATCGGTACTCCAGTTGAATCGGTCGCAGTTATTGTCATAGTTTTCATCGTAATAACCATAGAGATATACAATGTTCGCAAAGCGAGGATTTCCATTCTCGCCCTGAGATCCCTTGTATCCGCGAAAGCCTGGGTAATGAGGAATGGCGCGACTGTCGAGGTGCCCGTCAAGAATATAGTTCCTGGCGACGTTGTTCTCATACATGCAGGTGAAAGGATTCCTGCCGATGGGATCATACTTGAGTGTTTCGGGCTGGAAATAGACGAATCATCCCTGACGGGAGAATCGATCCCTGTTCATAAGCAGGCATTGGGAGATCCTGCCGTGGCGCCCGGAGATGCGGGCAGGTACTTGATAATGTCCGGTACGCTTGTGGTCCAGGGCAGCGGAAAATTTGCTGTTGTGTCCACGGGTGTGAGTACAGAGCTGGGAAGGGTCTCGGAATCAGTCAGGAATGAAAAAGAGCCGAAGACTCAGCTGGAAATTTCCCTTGGAATGACTTCAAGGGTACTGATAGTTGTTGCCATATCCTTCAGTTTCCTTATTCCATTGGTAGGTTTCCTTCACGGCAACCCGCTGGACCAGATGATACTGACTGGCCTGTCAATGGCATTTGCAACTGTTCCTGAAGAGCTCCCCATTTTGATAACCATAACGCTGGCAGTTGGAGCGTATTCCCTATCCAGAAAAAGAGCCATAGTGAAGGGTCTGAAGGCGGCGCAGACCCTTGGAAGCGTATCGGTGATCGCAACCGACAAAACCGGGACCATTACCGAGAACAGAATGAGAGTTGGACACATGATGCAGGGTGAAAAACTATTTGATGCAAACCTTGCAGCCGGCGAAAGTTTTCTGGTTGCGGGGGTCCTGTCCACCGGAACGCTTACAATGGACGGTAAATCCTCAGAGATTTACAGAGATCCAATGGAAATATCAATATTCGATTACGCTAGCAGCAAGGGCATTGATTTCGGGAAAGTGCGCACGGAATTTGTCCCGGAGAATGAATTTGCCTTCGATTCTTCAGTCAGGCTTGCTTCGTATACATACAAAACAGCTTCCGGACACGCAATCTTCACCAGTGGAGCCCCGGAAGAGGTTGTGGAAAGATCAACTGGTTTCGCGTTGAGCAGTGGAATAAACACCATAATGACGGAAGAGCACAGGACTCATGTCCTCGAGACCGTGGAAAAACTGGCCAGATCGGGAGAAAGAACCATGGCCATATCATACAAAAGTTGTTCCGATATATGCATCGACAGGAGTGAGGCGGAGAACGGACTGGTATTTCTTGGCCTTTTCAGTTTTGTCGATCCTCCAAGGAAAGGGGTAAAGGAGGCGATAAAAATGTGCCAGAATGCAGGGATACGGGTGATAATGCTGACAGGGGATCACCCGGGCACAGCCTCCGCTATCGGAGGAATGGTTGGAATAGGGGGATCGGCAGATATCCTGACCGGGGATGTGATAAGATCTATGAGCGATGCGGATCTTTCCGTGTCCGTTGAGAACGTTTCCATTTTTGCCAGGATAACCCACGGAGAAAAACTCAGAATTGTCAGGGCATTACAGAAGCTTGGAGAAACTGTTGCAGTCACAGGAGATGGCGTTAACGATGCCCCAGCTCTCAGGGCTGCCGATATAGGCATCGCAATGGGAATGAGGGGGACTGATGTGGCAAAGGAAGCTTCGGACATGATACTTGAGGATGATAACTTCCAGACCATTGCCGAGGCTGTGTTTGAGGGCAGGAAGATGCAGTACACCCTGAGGAAGGGCATAAAGTATTACATAGCAGTCAAGCTGTCTCTGATCTCAATTCTCCTGGTCCCGATACTGCTCTTGATACCCTTTCCATTTCTGCCCATACAGATAATAATAATGGAACTTTTCATGGACGTGGGAGCCCTCTGGGGATTCCTCTACGAAAACGATGAAGCGGGAATAGTCCAGAAGCGGCCGCCAGGAAAAGGATCAGGTTTCATCACAAGGGAGATGATATATTCCATAATATCAGGATCTGCAGGGATATTTCTTGCAGTGACCGTTGTTTACCTTTACCTGTATTACGCAAATGGAAATATTTCCCAGGCCCAGACCGGGGCATTCACCACATGGATACTTTCACAGGTGATCCTGGCACAGAACCTGAGGACCGAGTATCAGCCGGTAATCAAGAAGGGATTCTTTTCAAATCCTATAATACTGGCCTGGGGCATCATAATAGTTGGAATGCTGGTAACAGTTACCCTGTATTCTCCACTCCATTCAATTATAGATACCTCAACACTGGGATTGCGGGAATGGTTGCTCACAGTGACTGCTGCAATACTATCAACTTCCTGGATGGAAATCATCAAGTTCTCAAGAAGGGGAGATGGGAAAAAACTTAGTGACGAAACTGCCTCCTGAATATTATAGCAAAATTTGCACATACACCTGATAAGGATCTTCCGCGCTTGCTTCAACTTGTGTATTTTCCATGCAACTGCATCAAACAGCCGCTGGCACTTTATCCCGGCCAATCGTCAGGAAAGTATAAATGAATGACGTTATTAAAACAGCGATTGCGACCAATATCACTTCGCCGATGAACATCAGGATGGCGAGGGACATCAACAGGGATATCCATGGAAGGGCTCTCATTGATCCTTGGAGGTGAAGTAGCCTTATTCCCGAACCTGAGCCGATGATATAGGTAATAACGCCTATGCCGCTGACGGTCAGGAACGCTGTTGTTATGCTTGCATCTATAAACCAGTATAGCAGTAAAGATAGTGAGCTGAGCAGAACAAGCAGTGATATGGAAGCGGAAGCCGAACCTGTCCTGCTGTTCTGTACGGAGAAGATTTTAGGAATTCCTCCATTGGTTGAGAGCACCTGTATAAGTTTGCTAACTCCGCTCATGTATGCGTTCATGGTGCTGAATATGGCCACAACTGCAACAATTCCGGCTACAGTTCCACCATAGGGTCCGAAAACGCTGGAAAGAATGACCGAAAATGGTGTCAGGCCACCGCCATAGCTGTAAGCCTTTGTTCCCACAGTAACCACAGCAAGCGAGGTATACAGGATACCGATGACTATAACGCTAAAAATGACGCTTCTATGCAGATCGCGCGTTGGGTTCACGAATTCTCCCGCCAGGTTTGGAACGTTCTCATAGCCGAAAAATGCCCAGATCACAAGTGCCATGGCAGTTCCGACCGAGTAGAGTCCGTTGTTTCCCGTTATTGGAGACAGGTTCCGAAGTGATATTGTCATGGAAGCAGACACTATGGAGACTATGAGCAGTGCAACTATTGAAACAATGATTGCGAGCTGTACGCTTGCACTGAACCTTATGCCAAGATAATTTACTGCTCCCACTGAAATAACCATTATAAATGCGAATCCATAGATTTCGTTATGCGAAAGCGGAATTGCAAAGGTCAGATACGTGCCTGCAGCAAGTGCTATTGCCGGTGCGCCCAGTGCTACCCATGCAAGGAAGAGCCATCCCACGCTGTTGCTTGTGTATTTCCCGAAGGCTTCCCTTGAAAATGAATAGATTCCGCCAGACTGCGGGTTTCTCAGGGCAAGCCTCGAGAAGGTAAAGGCGAAGGGATAGCTCGCAATGGACAGTATTATCCACGCTATGATGGAAGAGGGTCCGGAAACCTGTGCAGCAAGGCCAGGCAGAACAAGAATTCCGCCTCCAAGCACGGAAGCCATGTATATCGCGACTGCGTGCCTGAAGGTTATGGTCTTTCCAGATGGGTGGTCAGGCATCAGTTCTGTCTCCGGTGCTGAACAATCCTTCCTGCTCAAGAAGCTTCTTCTTCCGATCTATGCCAAGGCCATACCCCCCAAGCTCTCCATTCTTCCTTATAACCCTGTGGCAGGGGATTATGAGTGGTAAGGGGTTTCTGGCACACGCATTTGCTACCGCTCTCACAGCGAGGGGTTGGCCTATCATCTCTGCAACTTCACTGTATGTAACGGTAGATCCGAATGGGATGGCCCTCAAAGCACTCCAGACGCGCAACTGGAATTCAGTTCCTGCCGGAACCATTGGAATGTTGACGCTGGAACCCTGTAAATACGACAGTATCCCTTCTATATATTGGTGGGTGTCTTCAGACTCTGAAAGTAATGCCCTGGGAAACTCCTTCCTGAGATATTCTTTTGCAGCTTCTGTAGAATCAACAACGGTGACTGCACAAAGGCCTTTGTCAGTGTAAGCCACAACAATCTTGCCCAGGTAAGTATCCGCCATGGAGTAGGAAATGGATTCCCCCCTGCTACCCTTTCTGTACTTGGAAGGCGTCATACCGAGCTTGGATCGTGAATCTGTATATAACCAGCTCATTGAGTTGTGTCCCACAGAATAAACAGCAGCCGACACACTGGATCCTGATCTGAGCTTCTCGCGCAACCTGACGATCCTGTATTCGTCGAGGTATTTGCCTGCAGAAACGCCCATGGCATCCTTGAAAATTCTACTGGTTTTGCTGGGGCTGATCCCCATGGCTTTCCCGATAGATGAAAGTGTTATTTTTTCTGTATAATGGCTCTTGATATAATCACAGATTCTATCAGCAAGTCTTACTGTGTCGAGGTTCCTTTCCATGGTCTCCTTACAGTGACTGCAAAGCCTGTAGCCAGATTTCTCAGCATCAGCTGGATTATGGAACAGGATTATTCTGTCCTCAGATGGCATCCGGGATGAGCAAAATTTGTAACCGTAGATCTTTGTCCTCCTGTTGCCATGGATGAAATTTGAATCGGCATGTGCATTGTTGGTCAACTCAGCTTCGGGTGTGATGCCCATTCCGCCATCCTCGACGTGGTATGCTTTATTGCCAGTTTTCTTTGTTATTGCCAACTATCTGTTCAACCTCGCGAGAACAAAAAGATTTTGTCTGATTCCGGTGACGTGACATAAACGCTTCCATGCCAATAGACAATAAATCATCCTGTCACCCTTGACCCTCCCCGTCCTGACATATGCCATCATTGCAATGATGGCACACAGATGCGGGAAAACCTATGATGAAACAGTGGAGATACTGTCAGGCATCAAAGAAGTCAAGTGCACAAACGGTTTACGCTCCCCGGTGGAGTTGACAAGGGATCAGAAGGAGCTGTTGGAGAAACTTTCAATTGAATTGTAGTAGTACAAAAGAGCAAAGATATGGTAATAAGGGAATATATTAACGCAAAATAACAGGGCAAACAAAAATATTGCGGCATACTGGGGGGATTGTACCGAGTTTTAGTTTATGCCAGTTTACCATAAAGTGTTTATATGGTATTAGAATACTTACACATGGTAAAAACCACGATCAACCTTGATGATGAAGTCTATGCGGAGATTGTTAAGGAATCCATAGAAAGGTACGGCAGTACCAAGAATATGTCAAAGATCATTAATCAGCGCCTCAGGATCAGCAGAGGTGATGCACGGAGAAGTGGAAAGCGAATCACTTTCAGGGCCAGGGAGGATCTTGCATCGCTGGATGCGGATAATGAAATACGAAAAAGTTGGGAGCGGGTACAGTAAATGATAGCGTTCGCTGACACAAACGTTCTGGTATATGATGCTATAGAGAATTCCCCACACCATGACAAAGCCACTAAGATTATAGATGGGTCAGAGAACTTTGTAATAAATTCACTTTCAATTGTTGAACTTGGATTTGTGCTTCCTAGATACGGAATAGATAATGACAGTGTTAGGATAAAGCTCGATGAATTATTGCATAGTGATTATTTTACAATTTCCTGGCTATCCGGGAAAATACTTGAAGGTGTGTCTTCATTCATGGTTGAAAATAATCTGAGTTTCAGGGATTTCAATGATTGGATAATAGCTTATGATGCCCATCTGAAAAGTGTACCTCTTGTGACTTTTGATAAAACGCTATCTAAAAAATGCAAAAAACTTGGGATACAAGTTATTGAACTATAGCTGAAGAAATGGACCGGTCAATATTTGTTTAATGCTTTAAGGGAATACTCTCGCAATCCTCCCTTAAAGCTATGAAAGGTACTTATCCATTTTTGAAGTGACAAAGGCAGTAATAATAACATTCATTCCATTTGTCTCTCTAAATATCACAATCAAAGCACGATCGTTGATTTTCTTTATGGCCATCTTTTCTTCTTCTAACTGTGTAGTTCTATCTGGCTTTAAAAGTGCAAGTTCAATATCAGAACTGCCTATCCCTCTTTCACGCATTCTTTGCGTTGCGTGTCGTGAATAGAGTATAATCATTTGACTACAGAAGCGAGATTTCCGAACTGAGTTGCAATGAGGGTGTTGAAGTCCAGTTTGCTCTTAGAAAAATGTAAAACTTCAATTCCGACAAGTCGTTTATTGCGATCCAGGTCAATAACAACTCCACTTTCAAGTTCTGTGGACTCCACAACCTTACCGGATCCAATTTTTATGTATGCTGCATCAACTCGTGGATCGTATTCTATTCGATACCTATCCATGATCAGTTTATTTTATAGGGGTAAAAGAAATTTTGGATACCCCCACGATAACGGGGGGAAAATCAAGGCAACACTCTTTTTATACATGAAGAAAGACGAGAGACATCCAGTTGTCCCCATTCTTGAGAGTCTCACGGATTGCACGAAAGATTCATACAATGGACGGGTCAAGATTGGTTTAATGTTATAATCGAATACCGGACGATGTTAACGAAGTTACGCAGTAATCGGATCCAGCAGAAACGTAAACCGGATATACTATGACACATTATAGTTTGGTATAGTGATTCAGGATGCCTACAACAATTCAAGTGAGTGAAAAGCTACAGAAAGAACTGATCAAACGCAAGATGTATGATAAGGAAACCTATGAAGAGGTAATCTGGGATCTTGTGGAAGACACATTGGAGCTGGATGAAGATACCAAGAAAGAAATAGCTCAGGCTCGTCAGGAGATCAAGGAAGGCAAATACCACACCATGGAAGAAGTCAAAAAGGAACTGGGACTTTGACTTATGAAGTGCTGTTTTCGGATCTTGCTCTGAAGCAACTGAGAAAACTTGATGGAGAAATAAGACGGAGAATAATTGTAACTCTTGAACGAATTAGAATAAGACCCGAGGGATACGTCAGGAAACTCGTCGGAGATGAGGGATATAGACTTAGAGTAGGAGAGTACAGGGTGATAGTGGACCTCGATGAGGAAAAGCTGATGATTCTGGTTCTAAGAATAGGACATAGGAAGAATGTGCATGAACAGTAAGTCAGCCTGGATTTTGCCTTTACTTATCCGTAAATGAACCTCGTGAAGCCGCCAAAACTCATTTTCCGAGAATCAAGATCTGACGCTGCTTTCAGCTATTTGGGGCAGGTACATCAATACGATTCAAGAGTTAT
>JAJYRT010000045.1 GCA_021793945.1 Thermoplasmata archaeon | reverse complement strand
TTCTAGATCACCATATGTCCCGGAGTGTGCAGGAGTTTCAGAAAACCCCCTCTGGACTCCCCCTTATATCTTCTAATCTCTATATATTCTCTCTTATAAGTGTCCAAATAATAAAGGGAGCACATCATCTGGTAGTCCATGATCCATCTCAGCAATCCCACAGCTATGGTTACCCTTGGATCGAAGCCTGAACCGTTTACAAGTGCATCAATGGTATTCCGGTTCGTTTCCGCATGATCAGGACACTTTCTTATGTGAATATTCAGGTTCACTTCTCCGGACAGGGTCCTGAGCATCCTCTGATAGGTGTAGCATTCTCTCATTCTTTTTCCGCACCTGATGCATCTTTCTGCTTCCCCGATGATCTTTTCCGGTAGAGTGAAAGGGAAAAGGAGTTTTTTTTAAAGCTGTAGTAAAGGCCGATCCTCTCCAGGTTTTCCCTGCTCACGCGATGGCCCATCTTCTCGATCATGTCAGGGAGTTCGTTCGGTGATAGATCACCCTGCATGAGCCTTGTTGCTATGTATCCAAACTGAACCTTTTCAAGCGGGATGTGATCAGGACTCTCTTTGTCCACGCCGACGTACCTGATGTGTTTCTGTACAGTCTTTCCATTGATCCACTTATTTTCAACTTCCTGATAGTAGGTTTTGTCACCTTTTTTAATCGCACGGATAAATGACATTACTGCCGACATTTTTAAAAACCTTACCCTCTTAAAAGCTATATGACCACCAAGATCATAATCTTGCAGGGAGGCGAGGATGTTAAACGGAAAACCAATGAAACCCTTTTCAAGGGCGTGAGGAAGTTATCAAGTTCAGGGAAAATCTTGGTTATACCATGGACCTCGGATTCCCCTGTGAAGGAAGCTGAATATTCCAAGGTGTTTAGTGACTATTTTTCATATTGCGGTTTTAAAGAGGTATTGTTTCTGGCTAAAACCGATCCTGAAAATGATATCCAACGAAAATTCTCTGAGGCAGACGTCATTTATGTTCCAGGCGGAGACGCTGAGATTCTTTATCGCGAGTTAAAACAGAAGGCTTTGCAATATAGGTTAAATGAGTTCTCAGGGGTGATAATAGGAAATTCTGCAGGCGCAATTGTGCTTGCAAAGGGAGGATGGGGGGATGGGAAATTCTACACAGGACTCGGTCTGGTTGATTTGTACGTTTCCGTTCATTACAAACTCAATGCAGGTCGCATTGCAGATACGAAAGATGCTATAAGTGTCAATATCCCTGAAAATATGTGGTTTGCGGTAACATGTGAAAAATAGTCTATTATGGCAACCTTTTCCATCCTCCCATTTCATAAATCAAGAATAATATGAAATAACTACGAATAAGTTGATTTTCCATACATACTTAAATATACTATATGTATAACAGTTTATTATACGGTATTCCATCAACGCTACATCCCTTACTGATCTCAGCCAACTAAAATCGCTACGTATACAATTGCCCTGGGCCTTTTTTCTGGTTTCTCTTCCCAGATCCGCATATCCAGGGGATACTCGCTACCAGGGCATACCATGAAGGTGCAACCTAACAGAAGTTCATAGGGTAGCACGATAGGATCGCCCAGTGCTTCTATTACTGCTGCACCTTACATGGACATCCTCAAGAAGCATATGGCAATGACCGCGTTCCAAACGGGGTATAATCTGTGTAACCTCTCACTCCTATCTGGAATCCAATTTGAACTCCTGCGTTAAAATCAATCCCTTATCCGCTTGATATGAATCGGAACGAGGAAAAAAGAGAAGGCGGGAAAACAGGGTAAAACAACCACAGGCGTCTGCACTCCAGAGGGGGTTCCCGTCCCGCTTCCCCTGTATCCACATTATAGAAGGCGGTTCGCCACAATGACAGCGATGAAGAATATCGAGGAGAAATCATCGCCCACAGCATCAGGGTCACCGAGTTCGATCGGTACCCAGGCCAGGACGACCAAATATCCTATTAGCAATAGAATGAAGAATAGGTTTGACTGCCATTTGAGAGATGGCAGGCTCAGATCGTTCCTCTTCAAGAAAAGGATTACCAGCACAGCAATCCCCATCAAACCCACCACAGCATCATCCACAGCGAAAACTGGGTTGTCCATCTCAGCAAGGATAACCATAAGGAAGGCTAGACTGGCCCCAGCAGCCAGGCCATAGGCTCTCCTCATACCTTTGAATCTTTCTATTTGCACCATATCCTCATTCCCGGATTGCGTTGTCATATGATCGTATGAGAAGCCGAACATATTTAGCAATTGGCTTTACGCGGGAGGCGTAAGACCACGCAAGGTATTTCTAAAACGACATTAAAAGAACAAATGCTCGCGAAAACTCACTGCCAATAATAAAAAAGAAGTGAAGAAGCAATGAGATCTATATTTAAAGTGGGTCATTATCAAACCGGCGATTTTGTACAAATCTGGACCGACGTATACAGTCTTTCCCGTCAGAGGGGTGTCGTGAAGAATATCTATCTCACGAATTGATCTAATGGATGGAAATGGTAGCAGGGAATGTTGAGGTGGTTGCCTGAATGCATGGATAGTATCGGTGGAATATTTCAGAAGAGATATCCTCAGGCTTACCAAAACTTAGGGATGGTATGCAGGGTGCCTGAGATCTTCCCAGTTCTTTTCATTTGGTGGTTGTTTTTACACTTTTGGCGTAAAACTAATCTTGAATAGAGCAGGTGGATTTTATGAGGTAGTATGTTCCGAAAAAGCACTAGAAATGCAGCGTTTGCAATATTGATGGTATTGATTATGATAGTTCCCGCATCTTATATTTTGATTGTCTCTTCAGATCAGGGGGCGGGGGGAAATGCTCCGCACATGTCTGTTTTGCATAAGGCACTCAATACAGGCAGTACGTATTCAGTTACATTCAGTGAGACTGGTCTGCCTTCAGGAAAAGGGTGGGCAGTCCAGTTCGGCAGCTTCTACAAGGCGTCTGATCTCTCTTCCATAAGCTTCAATGCAACCAACTCCAGTTATTTGTACTTCGCATATGTGCAGGGGGAGTCTCCATATATTCTGACTGGCATTGTGAAGGTTAGTGGCGCTAACATCGCTGAGAACCTGGTTTTCAACAGGATAATTTTTCAGGAGAGCGGAATGGCTGCAGGTGCCCAGTGGGGGGTCGGAATCGGTAACACTTCTGGATTCTCATCAACCTTGATGACGACAAATTCCACGCTGCAGTTTATAGTTGCTGGTGGCACCTATTCATACACAGTTTATACGACGAGCGACAACCTTCTGATTACCACTACCAGTGGAAAAGTCGCTGTGAGTGGCAATAACCCGGTAGTGGCGCTTGCATTCGATTCACTGAAATTCTCTGCCACCGGTTATCCGTTTGAATGGGGAATATCCCTAGCCAACACGTCCACATACTACAACAGCATATTTGGCACCTCAAGCTCATTTACAACATACGTGCTTGCTGGTAATTATTCATATCGGGCAGACGTGATATTGAATCATGGGTTCAGCTACTTTTTTGCAGAAGGTTACATTAACACCTCGACATCGGCCCATTCGGTTTCATTCAGCCTCCAGAACGTCACTTTCATTGAAAAAGGGCTCCCTTCTGGCGCGTACTGGGGTATTGCGATCTCAAATACCAGTATCCTTCCGTCTCAAATTAATACTGGAGAAACTACCGCAACGGAGTTTTCGCTCTACCTGGATTCCGGAAAGTATACTTACACAAGGAACGTCTATACATCCAATTATGTATTAACCTACTCTAATGCGACTCCAGTCCTCATGGACATTGTCACGGGAACAAATTCAGTGAGCGTTTCCTACAAAGGTGTTTATGCAGCCACTTTCCAGGAAACTGGCATCAACCTCACCAATGCAAGTTGGGGCGTATATATATTAATAGGCACTTCTTATTCACTAATTTCTGCTGGCACTCCGGAATTGACCTTATACCTTGCAAACGGAACCTATACCTATTATCTCAAAACTTACTGGGAAAACTCTATCGACGGCAATTACATCAATTACATTGATTCTGACTTTGGGTCGCCTGCGAGAACCCTAACGGTCAGGGGATCACCGGTGATTGACCAGTTGCATTTTTACGAGGTGAATTACAGTGAGACCGGCCAGCCGATTGGGTCATCATGGTATGTGTACCTCTACATTAACACTACATGGGTTGCCTATTCCTACAGCCCATATCCCAGCGTAACGTTCTTCCTTCCCGCGGCAAACTACACTGTATCAGTTATTCTGGATATGACATCCTGGCAAAGTCCATTTACGGGAGTGGTCAAGAATTCCACCTCCCCGTATCTGAACATTTCGAAGGGCGGCTACAACCGTACCGTAAACTTCTATCTCAAACCGGGGTATTACGCCGTCACAATAGATGCTACAGGCATGCCGTCAGCCAATGACTGGGTGGGAGAACTGTTCAACACAACCACTTACAGTGAGAGCGATCTTTACTCTCCCTTTGGAGGCTATTCCTACTATTCGCTGGGCTCGGCGACATTCATTGCACAGAACGGAAGTTACACATACCAGGTGTACAACAACTATTACGGTTTCCCTATGGTGGCGAGCGGCAGCTTCCCAATTTCCGGCAATAATGTCACTATAGCGGTCAACTTCGGGTTCCAGTACAATGCTACCGAGGTCTTTACTGAGACAGGGCTCCCCGCAGGAACTGCATGGGGTGTGACAATAGCCGGGGTGACTCATAGCACCAGCACTTCGGATATCTACTTTACCCTCCCCCTTGGGAGCTATTCATTCGAGATCTCATCAGTAACTGGCTACACCGTTTACCCAGGATCCGGCATCCTCCACCTGACCAACTCTGGATACTATGACATGACTGTGTCATTCATACGCCAGAGCACATTGACCCCATACGTAAGCAACACTATAGATCTCAACAGCTATAGAGCCTATACCGGGGATTACTACCAGTCTGATCAGATCTATGGGCAATCCTCAATGGTATATGACAGGGCCAGCAACCTCGTCTATGTAGCGGATTCAGTCGCCCTCTATGTCATCAATGCTTCCGACATGTCAACCTTCAGCATAACTGCCGGATTAAGCGGACCCTCCGGCGTTGCGCTTGATCCATACAGCAACACGCTCTATGTTTCGGATTACTTAGGGGGCAATATAGCACTGGTCAATGCCTCCACAGCAAACATCATTGGGTACATCAGCACCGGAAGCGGTTCGAATCCGTCGAATATGCTGTTCGACAGTTACAATCACTATCTGTACGTATACCAGGCAGGATTCAACATACTTTCAGTAATAAATACCCTGACGGATAATGTGGTAGGCAACATATCTCTGCCTGCTGGTGAGGTATCGGTATTCACACTATCCTACGACAGTCTTAACGGAAACGTGCTGCTAACCGACTCAGACACTTCGAACATTAGCGTAATCTCAGGAATCACTATTCTGAAAAACATCTCGGTCCCATCCTGGTATTCAATTACCGGGAGCACATTCGTCCCCTCAAACGGCTATCTCTATCTCACGGGAACTGCCAACCTGGTGATGGCTGTTAATCTCTCCTCGGGGTTGGTGGTTGCCAACATAACCATTCCAAATGGAGGTACATCGTTGGCCTTTGATCCAGCCAGCGGCTATCTCGTTGTTGCGAACTTCAGCTATAACGGCAATCCTTCTTCCGTGTTCCTCATATCAGTTTCAGGCAAAACATACATTGGGAGCGTTCCAGTAGGGTACGATCCAGAATCTGTCGCAATTGCCGGTAAGGGCAATGAAATATATGTGATGAACATGGGCTCTGATACCGTTTCTATTATATCCAGCCACATCTCTCAGTATAGCGTTACATTTTCCGAAACAGGTCTTCCACAGGGGCAGGCCTGGGAAGTGGGCTTCGGTGGTGTTTACGAATCCTCCACGGCGTCTTCAATGACGTTCAGCGCATCTAATGGGACCTACGATTATACAGTGATTTCAACGGGCTATTCTGCGTCTCCTTCCTCAGGTACAGCTACAGTGGACGGATCCGGATTAGCTATTGCCATAACTTTTGCCAAATCATCCTCGAAGGTATCGTTATACGACGTAACGTTTGAGGAATCCGGTCTACCAAACGGAACCAGGTGGGTAGTGGCTCTCAACGGCGCAACGGAAAATTCCACCGGATCCAATATTACATTCAGCGGAGCCAACGGCACCTACCGCTATAACATCACACAGGTGGCAGGATTCACCACAATCACCAGCAACGGCACTCTCAATGTTTCCGGATCACCAGTGACAGTCATGGTATACTTCAAAGAAATTGCCATGCCTGCCCAGTCCGGTTCAGACAGCGTGATCTTGATTGCTGTTGCCGCTGCAGGTTCTGCTGCCATAGTTGCGCTTGCACTCTTCATAACCAAGAGAAAAGGGATCTGGTGAACTGGAGACTTAATTATTAGCGGATGCGGATCTGGAATGCAGCTTTTAGCTGCATCATAATTTTTTAACACTGCGTGACAATACTATTTTGGTCATCAGGATCATTGGCAGAGGATCCTATCCATATTCACAGGAAAGATCAATTTCTCATCCTTACGCTACATGATAACCCAGGAACATAGCCCTGCATCTTGGTCTGGTGAGGCTTACGGTATGAAAAACTTAAAGATAGCGTATTGAATGGATCACGGCAACCACGATGGAAAAATTCGATCCCGTTACTCAGACCCTGAAAGTTCTGTCGGACAGGAAATGTCTTGAAATACTCAAGACCCTGTCAATAAAGCCTTCTTACAATAAGGAACTTGGAGAATTACTGAGGGTGCCTGAGACCAGGATTTCCGAGAAGGTCAAGATAATGAAGGCTGCAGGATTAATATCGGAGTACTGGACTGTATCAAACAGAAAACCAGTGAAGATGTACAGGCTAAACGTCGATAGGATAAGCCTGTCCATCCAGAACGGTAAGATCTCAGCTGTATCATCGCTGAATGATCAGACAAAACAGTCGCTTTCCCTTGATTCCTATAAATCAAGGGTACCTCACATTTCAAAATTCGTGGGAAGGAAGGAGGAACTGGAAATTCTGAAAGGAAATGATCATGTTTTCATTACCGGCCTGCACGGAATAGGCAAGACCACACTCCTCGCCAAATATGCATCGGTTGCAGGTGCCCCGGTTTTCTGGAACAGGATAAGAGAGATCGATACCCTGAGACACCTGATAATGAAGCTGGCGGTATTCCTCAAGGAATGCGGTAATGAAGAGCCTATAAATCTGATAAAAAATGAAACTGATTACAGGTTCAATATAGACGTGTCCGTCCATAATCTGAGGAAAACGGGTGTGACCGTTATAATCGACGATCTCCATAAATGCAGGGATCCGGAGATTATCAGTTTTGTACAGGACCTGGTGCTCACTGAGCCAAAAATTCAGGTAAAGATAATCAGCAGAGACCCCCTGCCAGTCAGATCTGATTCCATTTACACTCTGCGTCTCGGTGGGCTGGATATGACTTCCGCCTCCGAACTTCTTGGTCATGAGGCGGATTCAGAGGATGTATTCAGGATCACCGGGGGCCACCCTTTAATGATCAAGCTCTTCAGCTCCCTTTATGGTAGGGTTAAGAATGTGGACTGGAGATCGAAGAGTTTCCTGTTCAGGGAAATTCTTGATGCACTGGGAAAGAATCTTTCCGAGGTGCTGCATAATCTATCATTCTTCCGGGGCGATGTCCTCATTGATGAACTGGATTCTATATTCGGGAGATCGGATCATTCGGTACTGGAGGAAGCCGAGTATCTTGGCTTCCTGAGATTCAGAGAAAACAAGATAACAATGAGCGATTTTGTCCGGGAAGTAGTATATGACATGACTGATGCGAAGCATGATATTCATGGCAGGATCGCTAGCTATTACCTGCAGTCCGAGAAAGCCGAATACCAGATTGAAGGTCTTTACCACATTCTGAGAAGTGGCAACGATGGCAGAATTGTGGATTCCCTGAACAGGGCGATCCCCGCACTCATCGATTCAGGTTATCTAGAAAATATGCTGGCGGAACTTGAAAGATCCCTGGTCTTTGCGGGGCAGGGTCTCGCCGCGGAGTGGATCCGTCTCTGGATGGGAAAGATATTGCTGATGAAGGGAAAGCAGGAAGAGGCTCTCAATCTCTTTCACCAGATCAGGAAAAACAACCTAAATCTTGAGCTTAAGGTGAAGGCCATGTCAGGCGAATCGCAGGTATACGAGGAAAGAGGGGACCCGACAAGGTCGACGGAAATTCTGCAGGAGGCCCTCAATCTTGTCTCAGGCCATGATGAGATTCTCGAGGCTAACCTGCTGCTTAACCTGTCCGGTCCTCTTGTTATGGGGGGGAGGATAGCCCTGGCACACTCCTACCTGCAGAGGGCTATTGCAGCCTATCAGGCAAAGGGTGAACTGAGAAATCTGTACGTCAGTCTGGCGAATTTTGCCTGGACTACCTATCTGAGCGGGGCTGTAGACGATGCGCTTTCTACCATAGACCAGGCCATTGAAGGCTTTCTTTCGGCAAATGCATTTTACAGTTACGCGGATTGCATAGTGGAGAAGGCTATTTTTCTCTCTGCGTCAGGCAAGTTAAGTTGGGCGGATGATCTGTTCCAGGAAGCCATAGGAATATTCGAAAGCACTGCATATAACCCGCGTGACCTGATATTCGCGTTTGCGTACAAGATCATGAACGATATCAGGTCAGACAATCTGGAAAAGGGACGGTTTGATCTGCGGACTGCAGCCCGAATGTCTGGCACCAATTCTGACCAGAGCACCCTGGGGCTGATCGGGATTGCTGAAGCACAACTCCTGTTCAAAGGCAGGAAGTACTCAAAAGCATTGCTGAAATTGCGATCCGCAAAGGAACTGCTTTCAAACGATTTTCCTAGCCTATGCCTTGCAAGGTTAACGGAGTATACCATAATGCTATCGAAGGGGGATTATAAGGAGGCTGACAGCATAGCCTCTGAACTCTTAGGAGACCTAAAATCGAAAGGATGCGCTGTGTTTCTCAAGAGCCTGGAAAACATAAGGAAGGAAATTACCGCTTAACGTGGCATTCCGGAAAAATATTGTTTGATCATTATGTCTATGGGGGGAAGATGCGCCATCGTTAAGCCTTGCTGCTTGGATTCTGCCTTCCCTTAAGTACGCCCAGGATCGCAGAGGGAATCGTCTCTGGTTCTATTCCGCAATGTACAATGCAGCGACCTGCCCGCTATTTTGGCGGCTGTCGGCCGTGCATTAAAACAAAATCATGAACGCGCAAACCTTGGGTTTCAAAGTGGTTCTTCTGGTACATGGAATTGCAAATCCTGAGCAGGTATGAGAATACTATAAAAATGCGGGGGATTTCATTGCACGCCCATTCTCCGCGGATGACTCTCAAGGGCTTCACATTTACTATCCTGAACTCCCGAATTTTTACCACCATTAATTTATGATTTATCCATAATCTATTGGCTCATGAATAAAGAAAAAGCTTATTTATAATGGTGGTATTTCACACCATTACATCGAGGAATCAGACAATCGAGAAGGTTGTGAAAGGGAAAACATACGTGTATGAGCGTATACCGTACTACAATCCAAGAATACGGAACACAAGCTACCACTACAGGTATGTGGGCACAAAGGATGATGGCGGGATAAGAAAGATCAGGAGCGTTCTTCCAAGGAGGAGCCTGATACATGGCCCCTTCATTCCAATAATGAAGATTATCGATGACATGGGCATTGAAGAGATGCTGAAGAAGCATCTCACTGAAACTGAATCAAGGGAGATCGTTGCCATTGCAGTATCAAAGATTGTCCGCCCGCTGCCACTGGCATCCATCGACACATGGTTCGAGGGCACATCGCTTTCCCGTAAACTGGGTGTTGATCTGAAATCGCAGCGGATATCAGAACTCCTTGACAGGATAGGTTCATCGGATCTCTACAGGCAGTTCTCCTCTGATCTGATCAGAAGGATCAAACCAGGAAATTCACTGCTGTATGATATCACATCATTGCCATCATACGGGTCAGCAGAGATACTGGAATACGGCCATGCCAAAGATCACCCTGAACTTGAGCAGATAAATCTTGGCATGGTCATGGAGAGAACCAGAAACATCCCGCTGTTCTTTGAGATATACGGCGGTAGCATTCCAGACGTTGTCACCCTGAAAAGTACCGTTGAGGGCATCAGGAAACTTATTCCGAAGATCGAGATCGTGCTCGACAGGGGATTCTTCTCACATGAGAATCTCAGGTTGCTGAAGGATGATTCTTACATAATAGCAGCATCCCTCGTCCCCAAAGCTGTGAAGAATGTCTTCTCCTCCGCCTCCAGGACTGTGGATCGTGCAGACAATGTTATCATGTATCAGAATGAGCCCATATTCTGCAAACAGGCATCGTTCACCATGGATGATCTTCACCTTAAGGGATACTTCTATCATGACAGGAAAAGAGAAGCTGACGAACTTTCTGATTTCCACAGGAAACTATCGGAGAAGAGATCCGCAATTGAAAAATTACAGATCAGGCCAGGCATAAGAGAAACGATAGAATCCATTGCTTCTCATTACGGGAAATACTTCACCTGGAAGATAGTGGATGGCAGAATCAAAACAATGGCAAAGAACAACGCCATCTCCGCTGCTGAGAACAGGATGGGAAGATTCCTGCTCGTTTACAATGGTGAATACACATCGCTTGAATACCTCTCCTTATACCGCAACAGGGACAGCATTGAGAAGGCATTCCGCATGCTTAAAACGGATATGGACATATTTCCCATGAGGGTCAGGAAAGAATCCACAATCAGGGGAATGCTGTTCATATTCTTCATATCGCTCATAATAAGGACGGCCCTCATGACGGGAATGATCTCATCAGGCCTGATGAGGAAGTATTCTCTGGAGAAAATGATCCTGGAGCTGGAGAAGCTGCATGTTGTTGAGGATGCCAGTGGCAGTATTAATGAACTGGAGAGGACAAGGAAGCAGAAGGACATCCTTGAGGCACTTGAAAAGGTATCGTGGTGGTAAAAGCAGGGAGACCAGGATGCACACTATCGGTTTCAGCACCATTGCGCAAAGGTCCACTGAATTTTTCCACAATTGGCTGTATTGTTCCCATAAGTGCCATCGTGGATGACATCAATCCCATCTTTTAAGCCTTTATTGAATCCAGTACCTCCAGCATGTTTGCGCCAAATTTTTGTGCAAGTTTGAAGTGGATCATTGCAGAATCAGACTGCCCGTTAGCCAGTGACACAGAAAGTGCCGTAAGTGTCAGAATTTTTATTGGAAGAGCTTTCATTGCCTATAGTTTTGGTATGAAGGTAAATAATCTTATACCAATATACTATTTGAATCCACATGAAAGTGAAAACGAGTATATCCATAGATAACGAGATTTGGATGGAGCTCAAGAATCTTGCATTACAACGAGGTAAGGACATAAGCTCTATCCTGAAGGATGCCATCGAAAACGAACTGTATTTAGATTTAGACAAATCCTTAATGAAATATTCCAAGTATGGCAGATTTGACCTGGATTTTGATCCGATTAAACCAAAAAGCAAAATATCCGATCTGGTAAGGAGCATGAGGGATGACCGAGAAGGTCGCATATCTTGACAGTAGCGCAATCGTAAAGAGGTATGTGTATGAAACTGGCTCGGAATTTACTCGTGCACAATACAACGACGCTTATCTTGGAAACGTTCTGCTTTCGTTTAATGTTTGGAACATTGGAGAGGCCTTTGGAGTATTTGACAGGGCACATAGGCAAAAAAGAATTACAAGCAAACAGTTGGATGAAGTTATGGGCAGATTCTCGAATGAAACTGCGAGGCTTAAGAAGATAAGCAGAATAAGGATAATCGCCCTATCCGAAAGTATACTAGAAAGCAGCTGGGATGTTGTCATAAAACACCATATCTACGTTGCTGATGCCTTGCAGATTATAAGTGCTATTGAAGTTGGATGTAATGAGTTTTACACAGGAGACGAAAAGCTTCACAAGTTAGCACTCTCCTACGGCTTAAATTCTGTTTATTTGGGATGATCATTACTGCCTCAAAATAACAGAACTACTGTATTCCCATTAATGAAGAATAGAGAACAACAGAAGACAGATCAACTTTTTTCATAGAAGTGAATACAAATCAAAACCATATCTTTCTAAATTTAATCGAGCCATGAGTACGCATCAGAGCGTATTGCAATTCTTACAACCCTAATTGTTTTTTCCTGTAGGTAAAATATAACACGGTAATCCCCAACTCTCAGCCTGAAATATTCGTGTTCAGTCCCAGAAAGTTTCTTGGTATCGAGCCTATTGGAGTTGTTGATGGGATTTTCCGCGAGCTCCTTCAACTTCTCCCTTATTCTATCTTGCTCCTTCTTTTGTAAGGCTCTGAATTCCTTGGAGGCAGTGGTTGAGACAAGGACACTATAGCTTGTCAAGAGGGATGAACTCCTCTGTGTCAGCTATTCTGTCAAGTTCGTTTAAGAACATTGCTTTTTTACTGATTTCTAGGAGGTTTTCTATAACTTCATCGTAAGTCTGGCCCTTCCTTCCAAGTTTCTTGAGTTTCTCTCTCGTCTCTTTAGAAACCTGTATGGTAGTATGGTTCATAGTACATAAATGTTATAGTCATATATATCCATTACTCAGATCCAGGTATAACATATAATAACACTCAGGCCTATCACAAAAGATTTATTCGAGGATTTCCAAAAACTCCCACCGAAACCCTTTTTCATGACCTCATGATCAATATCCATGAACCTTTACCACACAGGATTATCCGAACTATACAGGGAGATCGAAGCACTTGGCGATCCCTTAACCGGCATATCGGATCGCATTGACTTCGAGAGGATCAGGCCAATCCTCTCCTCTTTGCATGAGAATGACACGGAGAAGGGCGGAAGACCCAATTATGATCCGGTGCTTATGGTGAAAATACTGCTGCTTCAGCAATGGT
>JAJYRT010000044.1 GCA_021793945.1 Thermoplasmata archaeon | reverse complement strand
GGTAAATCAATCACCCCATATGGCGACCACTGTTTCAGAGATAATGACTCGTTCACCAGTAACCTCCAGTGTACCGGGTTCGATCAGTGAAGTGATAAAGACACTTATAAAGGAGAACATAACAGGGTTGCCAGTTATCGATGCGAAACGAAAATATGTGGGAATGCTCAGCAGGCGCGATATATTCGACAACCCAGAGGAAACCCAGACCGCGCTTGTCATGCGAAGGGCAAACCCCGTCTATGAAACAGATCCAATAGAGAAAGCGGCAATGGAACTTGTATCCCAGAACAGGAGGCACATTGCGGTAATAAACGACTCCCGTGATGTTGTCGGGATACTGACGCCGCAGAATTTCCTCGACATCCTGTCGCATGAATACGGCGAGTTACCTGTCAAATCAATAGTGAGAACTACCGCAATGCCTGTGTGGAACGGCACCCCCCTGGGCGCAATCTACACAATGATGCGTGTATCCAGGATATATTCATTTCCAGTGATAAACGAGAATGGAGATTTTCTCGGTCTCATAACCGACAGGGACATATTTGATAAGGTGGACCTGAAACAGAGCGCAGTGCTTTCCCAGACCGGAATGGCCGAGGACGAAGACCCATGGTCTTGGACTGGTATAAGGAACGTCGTTACCTATATCCTGGAAAAAAATAAGATACAGTTGCCAAATATACCAGCTTCTGACGTGATGATCAAGACGCCTGCCGTTGCATATGTCAATGACACATTAGAAAGGGTCGCAAAGATCATGTCTACAAAGAATTTTAATCAGCTTCCTCTGCTGGACGGCTCCCAGAAGCTTGTAGGAATGCTTTACGACATTGAACTACTGAGCGTATTCAAATGACCACTTACGAAGAAGCAATAGAACTTGCAAAGAGAAGGGGATTTTTCTGGCCCTCGTTCTCCATATATGGCGGGCAGTCTGGATTCTATGATTACGGACCACTGGGGGTGTTGCTGAGAGAGAACATAGTGAAGGTGTGGAGAGATGAGTACCTGAGGTCGGGGGCGATATTCATCGACACGCCAAACCTGAGCCCGGAGATGGTATTCAGGGCGTCGGGGCATCTTGAGAAATTCTCAGATCTTGCGGCCAGATGTTCAAAATGCGGTTCCAGATACAAGCTTGAGTCGCTTCTTGGGAAGGCGGGAATTGCAGATATTCCCGCTGATGTCAAACAGGCAGACAATTTGCTGGAAAATATCAGCATTAAATGCGAGAAGTGCGGTGCGGAAATAAAGGAAGTATACAATTTCAACCTGATGTTTGCTCTTGAGAAGAACGAGAAGGAAGCATCACGACTATACCTTCGCCCGGAAACTGCACAGGGAATCTTCATAAACTTCAGGCTGCTCAACAACTACTTTAGAGGAAAGCTCCCCATGGCTGTTGGCCAGCTTGGAAAAGGTTTCAGGAACGAGATCTCGCCAAGGAACGCGCTCATACGATTGAGGGAATTTTATCAGGGAGAGGTTGAAGTGTTCTATGACCCAGAAAAGCCAGGATTCGCTGACATACCGGTTTTCGAGGAGACAACATTCCTGCCCATGGACCACAAGGAGAAGAGGATGACGGTAAGGGAAGCCAGCAGCAGCGGGCTGATAAGGAATCCGGTCCTCGCGCACTTTGTCTTCAGGACGCAGAAGATACTTTGGTCAATCGGGCTCGGAGATGGAGTGATCAGATTCAGACAGCACGAAAAGAACGAACTTGCGCACTACTCATCAGATTGCTGGGATGCAGAGGCAAAACTGGAAGATGAATGGGTTGAGATAGTCGGAATTTCAGACAGGGCAACATATGATCTTAAGCGTCACGCAGAATTTTCAGGGGAAAACATGGTCATAACAGATGGCGACAGGAAATTCATCCCCTCTGTGGTGGAGCCGTCCTTCGGGATCGACAGAACCGTTCTTTCCATCATAATGACTTCTCTTTACACAAGGGAGAATGGCTCTAAGGTATTGGGATTCAACACGTCAATCGCTCCGTACATCGCATCAGTTCTCCCTCTACAGAAGAAGGACGGAGTCGACGCTCTTGCAAAGGATATCTACTCGTCGATCCTGGAAGCAGAGAGCAGGATACAGTATGATGAAAGCGGTTCAATAGGAAGGCGATATGCCAGACAGGATGAAGTTGGAACTCCTTATTGCATCACCGTGGATTATGAATCTCTTGAGGACAGGAGTGTTACGGTCAGGGAAAGGGACAGCACAAAGCAGGTACGGATCGGTTCTGATAGCCTGAAGCAAAATTCAGGGCATCTGGATGCATATCTGGACTCACTTTTCGCCTGAAATTCGAATTCTTCCGTCAAGGCGTAGGCATTGACGTAACTTTATGATTCATACCGGAATAATGATCCATGATATTGGTTCAGAATCACATTCCGGTCAGGAAAGAATATGCAAAGCAGTTTGAAGATGCCTTCAGATCGAGCCAAACGGACATGAATAACGTTGTGGGATTCATCAGGACCGAGATCCTCCGGCCTGTAAAGGGGAACGAATATATCGTAGCCACCTACTGGAAATCGATTGAAGATTTCAATCAGTGGGTTGGAAGTGATAAATTCAGGAGTTCGCATTCAAAGTCATCGTTACCGCGTGATGCCTTTGAAGGCCAGAGTGCAATAACTTTGCATGAAATTGTCTGAATATGCAGAGGCAGCGGGGTCATGATGATCTCTTCTCCGGCTGGTAGAATATCCTTGGATTCTTGCCAAATTTCCGAAACAGGAGTATGGCGGCCAGTATGACCGGTATGGAAAGGATGGAGAAACTGTATCCATAGCCAAAAAATATGTCCATGTAACCGAAAATAACGGGCACTGCTATGCTCAGAACGTTGTTATAAGCTAGAAAGTAAGAATTGGCCGCATTCCTTTCTGATGGTTCGGTACCTCTTGCGATCATTACCGAAGAGATAGGAAATACCGATCCATGAGGTATTCCCAGGAATGCCACGAGAGCCAGGAACTCTGCATAACTGTTCAGGAAGGGTATGAATAGCAGGGGAATCACAGTTAATGCTACGGAAAATATGATGGGGTTCTTTATTCTCCTGAAAGGCCTCACCGCCATATACCCTCTGGTGATGAGAGATGTCAGAAAAAAATAAATGAAAGAAGAATAGGCAACGTCTCTTGAGACTCCGAACCGGGACGCGGCAAATATTGCAAGGAAAGTCGTTATGGCCGCGAATGGAACAAAATAAGTTGTTATGGTAATTATTGATGCAACGAACCCATCGTTCCTGAGGGTTCCCTTGCCACGACGCTCCGCATTCCTGTCCGGGAATGGTATTACAAATGAGACTGCAGTAGCAAGTAAGGCAATAGGAATGAAGAAAAGGAAAATATACCCGTAGTTGAAGTAGTGCAGGAGATATGTCTCAAGAGCAGGGCCGATGATGAGGCTGGCGCTAAGGCTAACGGCATATATTGCAAGAAGCCTCTCCTGGGTTCTCCTATCCCCATGCAGGCTCGCTGTGGTTATTATGTTCGGCATGATGAACCCGAAAAGCAATCCTACTAGCGCGGAAAGTGCAAATATCGTGACGCCATCTGCGGTACTGAGAAGGAAAAGTGATATTACCAGCAGGACATTTGACGCAATAAATATCTTTCTCCTGATCCTGCTCTCAAATCTGGGGTTGAGGTATGAATTCGCAAAGAGTGTAGCTGTATATGACACAGCAGTAACCAATCCAACCTCCAGACTGCCAAAACCAAGGATATTCTGTGAGTACAGGGGTATTGTTGTCAGGACCATGTTGTTCGTGGACCTGCTTGCAATCGTGATAAGCATTAAAATTAGTACAGTATATAGAATGCCGTTATTGCTCTTCATTTCGCTTGAACCCAGATAACCTCATCTGCACCGGATTACGCGCGCTTCCTGTCTTCAGGTCGGCCTCGCCGGTTCTGTCCATAATAGAAATAAATTATAAAAATTGATTGCTGGAAATATCGTTTCCAGTTTCAATGCTGGCTATTCAGGGCCTGTTAGTTGCTGTTGCGCCTTTCCTCAATCTGTGCCCTGGCTCCTGCCAGTCTAGCTATGGGTATCCTGTAAGGCGAAGCTGAGACGTAGTCAAGCCCAATCCTGTGGCAGAACGCTACAGTGTCCGGATCCCCTCCGTGCTCTCCGCATATGCCTATCTCGATGTCAGGTCGGGTCTTCTTTCCCCTGGATACTGCAATCTTCATGAGTTCTCCGACCCCGTCGATATCAACGGTGCTGAACGGGTCGCTCTCAAGAATTCCATCTTCAATGTATCTTGCAAGGAATTTCCCCTCCGCATCATCCCTGCTGTATCCAAATGTCATCTGGGTCAGGTCGTTGGTACCAAAGGAGAAGAAATCTGCATAAACGGCGATCTTGTCCGCGGTCAGGCATGCCCTGGGTATCTCGATCATGGTTCCAAATTTATATTCAACCGGCCTTTTACCTGCCTCCTCCCTTGCGACATCCTCAAGTCTTTGCCTGAGGACTTTCAACTCATTCACATGGCCCACAAGGGGAATCATTATCTCCGGATAGATTGTCTTTTTCTCGTCAATCACCATGGAAGCGGCCCTTATTATGGCCCTGACCTGCATCTCATAAATTTCCGGATAGCTTATCCCAAGCCTGCACCCCCTGAATCCAAGCATGGGGTTGAACTCCTCCAGGTTCTTTATGGTCTCAAAAATCCTTTCAAGATCCGCAAGCTTCTCTCTCTCCTTCCCCAATTTAGAATCAGTCCTGAGCCTGAACATTTCGTTCATAACCTCTTCCTTATCTGGAAGGAACTCGTGCAGCGGGGGATCCAGCAATCTTATGATCACCGGGAATCCCTCCATCGTCCTGAAAAATTCCACAAAGTCAGATACCTGCATTGGCAGCAGCCTGTCAAGGTTAATCCTTCTCTCTGCTTCGTCTCTACTCATTATCATAGCACGCATTATTGGCAGTCGGTCATTTCCAAGAAACATACGTTCCGTCCTGGCAAGGCCAATCCCTCTGGCTCCGTTCTTTCTGGCAAGAACCGCCTCTTCAGGGGTATTGGCATTAGCTCGCACGCCTATTTTCCTGATGGCATCTGCCCATCCGAGTATAACGTCCGTATCGGGACTTATTCCCGGTTCTTCCATCTGTGTCTTCCCAAGGTAGAATTCACCGGATGTGCCGTCGACAGTGATCTCATCGCCTTCAGACAGGATCGTGTCGCCACAGGCAAGCTTCTTCTCCTTTGAATTCACCTGGATAAGCTCAGCTCCGACCACCGCTGGTTTTCCCATTGCTCTGGCCACAACTGCGGCATGGGACGTCATCCCTCCCTTCTGTGTGAGGAACGCTTTAGAAACAACCATCCCTCTAACATCATCTGCAGTTGTTTCCGGTCTGACAAGAATTAGCGGCTTCTTTTGCTTTGACAGTTCAATGGCTCGCTCAGATGAGAAAACCAGCTGTCCTGACGCTGCACCGGGTGATGCAGCGAGCCCCTTTCCAAGAAGAATCTCGTTTCCCGTTCTCCTGACCTGTGGATGCATCAGCGAGTCAAGAATCTTCGGCGTGATGCGCATCACCGCCTCTTCCCTGTCTATCAGGCCTTCGTCAGCCATTTCACGCGCCATTCTTATGGCAGCCCTTGCCGTGCGTTTTCCGGACCTGGTCTGCAGAAGATAGAAAGTGCCGCTCTCGATTGTGAATTCTATGTCCTGCATATCCCTGTAGTGTTTTTCAAGTTTCTCCACAGAATCTGTCAGGGACAGGTAAGCCTTCGGCAGTTCCGTCTTCATGTCTGAAATGTGTTTTGGAGTGCGTATGCCAGCAACGACATCCTCACCCTGGGCATTGACAAGGTATTCTGCAAACAGGATTTTCTCTCCTGTGTTGGGGTTTCTTGTGAACGCAACGCCAGTCGCTGAATCGTTACCCATGTTCCCGTATACCATGGCGACTATGCTTACGGCAGTTCCCATCTGTTCATCTATTTCATTTTCCCTCCGGTAGACTTTGGCCCGTTCAGAGTTCCACGACTTGAACACAGCCTCTATGGACATCTCCATCTGGACCCTTGGGTTTTCAGGGAATTCAAAACCCATGCGTGAGTAAATCATGTTATACCTGGAAACCAGGTCCAGGAGATCGTTCTCGTCGAGTTCCGTATCCAGATTCTTTCCCCTCTCCTTTTTCAGGTCGTTCATTGCATCATTGAAATGATCAGCGCTTATTCCAAGCACTATTGTTCCGAACATCTGGATAAGCCTTCTGTAGGCATCTGTTGCGAATCTCCCGTTTCCGGTTTTCCGGGCAAGCCCCCTCAGGGTGTCATTATTCAGGCCAACATTGAGAACTGTATCCATCATTCCGGGCATACTTACCGGAGCTCCTGATCTAACCGAGACCAGCAGCGGATTCGCTGGATCCCCGAATTTTTTTCCCGTGGACTTTTCAACAGTTCTCAGTGCGGATTCCACCTGTTCCATCACACCATCTGGTATTTTTCCATTTTTAAGGAAAGCTCTGCAGGTCTCTGTGCTTATGGTAAAGCCGGGAGGAACATTAAGTCCAATCCTGGTCATTTCTGCCAGTCCCGCTCCCTTGCCGCCGAGTACATCGGCCATTTCTTTGCTTCCCTCAGAGAAAAGATACACGAACTTTTTTTCGCTCTTCACAATTTGTTATTATGCACTATAAATAAGTTTTTTTCAGAAAATGTCTGTAATGTGAGCTACATGTATATTATTCTGGTACACATATGGAAAGCATGGGCTGAAATGCGATTTTATAAGGCACAATCGCATAAAGTATTAATATGAGGAGATCAACCGTCAAGACACGTTATGGAAACATTTCATATTTATTCCGTTCGGGAGCCATCCCGGTAATATTCCTTCATGGCCTCGGGGGTACAGGAAACAGCTGGATAAGGCTCGACGCTCTTCTGGATGAAAAACTTTGCCTCTACATGGTGGATCTGCTGGGGCATGGTAGATCCGCAAAACCAGATATTCCATACACAATTGAGAACCAATGCGAGGCGCTGGACGACTTTATCTCGGAACTTGGGATCAGGAATTTCGTTCTTGTCGGCAATTCCTATGGAGGGTGGATCTCCCTGAGGTATGCTGTAAGCAGGAAAAATGAGGCAAAACTCATCCTTGTAGATAGCGCAGGGATAAATACCTCGGTTGGAGAAACTGGAGGGGAGTATGAATCTTCATTCCTGAAACGCCTGATGTCCGTGAGCCGGTTCAACGACGAGAGAATTATGAAGGCCATAATAAGGAACAACGCAAGGTCCGAAGAAAAGATAACAGAGGCGCAGCTAGCCTCTATTTCGGTACCGACGTGCATAGTATGGGGCGGAATGGACCGGATCATTCCGCTTGATAACGGGGAGAGACTTCATGCAGCAATTCCGGGATGCGTAATGAATGTGATAGCCGATTCCGGGCACGTTCCACAGGTTGAGCGGCCGGAAGAGCTAGCCGGTATTATCAACGGATTTATCCTTGGATAACGAGTACCAGCCCGGGTCCTCCTCAGATCGCATCTTAATGTGTTCCCTGAGGTTAGAGATATCAAGTTCTGCTGTGAAAACTTCACTTGATCCTCCCTCGATGGTCCTGATCTTGAACCCGTAGGTATGCAGGTACGGCTGGACAACAATGCTGTTTCCACCGAACGGAGCTGAAAGGGAGTTGACGGAAACAACCGGGATCCTGTTCTCAAGAGACCTGGCGGAAACGTACACCTTCCACATATCATGGTACTCGGAATCTATGAGTGACGGGTTTATGGCGTATTCCGCACCGTTCCTGATTGAACTCTTGAGAAAATACGGGAAGTCTATGTCGTAACAGACAGGGACAACTATCTTTCCGGCGGACGTATTGAATACGTTTATCCCGCTTCCCGATGAATATGCAGCCCTCTCATTCCTGAACAGCGAGATCTTGTCCTGCCATCCAAGCAGCTTCCCGCAGTCGAATACCGGTGCGGTATTGTACAGCTTCTCTTCCCTTGATATGGACAGGCTGCCGGGGATCAGTACACAGGAATACTTTTCACTTAGCTTCGTCAATTCATCAAGCAGCGTGGACAGCCCCCTGCTATCCGATTCAATCCTGTCCACAATCCACTTTTCAGGAAAGGCCATGAGGTCTATCCTGCTGCCGCCTGACGGATCGGGTAGGCGGTGCTCAAGATACTTCAGCGCTGATTCCAGGCTCATACGCATGGACTGGAAACTGGTTACCCTGACAGCATCCGGGACCTGCAAGTTATCTCACACCACCAAGTTTTTCGGAAACTATCTTCAACAGTTCATGGGCAAGTCTGTCCTTCCCCACGCTCGGGAATTCGACAATCTTCCCTCCATATCCGATGGAGTAAGACACTTTTCCCTTTCCAAAGGGGGATTCCGCACCGCCTATGGCGTTGTAAACAGTAATTTCCGGATCAGATCCTGAAAAATGAGTCTCCGTATCGTTCTCATGATACAGCCTGAAGGCAACCAGCACGCCCTTATGTTTTTTCCTTACGCTATCTATGAGTTTCGGCACCTTCCTGAAGCTGATGGTAACCTCATCCCTTTCACTTATCTTCCTCACACTTTTTTCCTTCGGGGCAAAGTCTGGTAGGGCCGCAGGAATAATAACGGCATCATACTTTTCTTCAAGGCATTTCATCGTGGCTGCCTCATATTCATCCATTGTATGGGCATCGTGGAATTCAACGTAATCGGGGAGGGGTATCATGGAATTTCCAATGAAAGTCACCGATGATCCCATTCTGAATGCATTCCTTGCTATCATCACACCCATGGTTCCACTGCTGTGATTCGATATAGTCCTGACCGGGTCCAGGGGTTCCTCACCCCTGCCGCTTATGACAAGAACCTTCTTCCCCGAGAGATAGTTCCCGTAGAATGCCCGGTTGACGTAATCAGCAATAATGGCATTCTCGGCGATCTTTGCCTTGTCATCCTCATGCCTTGGGGGGATTACGGAGACACCGAAGGATCTGAGTGAATCCATGTTCCTTCTGTTGGCGGGGTTTGCCATCATGTCCTCGTGCATTGCCGGAGATATCATCGTTCGGATCCCATGCCCAAGCGCAAAGGAGAAGAACAGGGAAGGAACGTCATCGGATATCCCGTTGGCTAGCTTCCCAATTGTGTTGTATGTTGCCGGGGAAATAAGGTAAACAAGGTTTTCCCTTTGCCCCATGAACAGTTTTATGTGTTCAATCTCTCCGGAGATCTCCGTGATTACCCTGTTCCCGGATGCCCACTCAAGCACCTTTGGGTTCAGGAGATCTGCGCTTTCCTTGCTCATACCTACTATGACTTCCGCGCCCTCCCTCCGCAATTCCCTGATGATGTCGGGAGTACGGTACAGGGAGATGCTTGCAGTCACTCCTACTACGACCTTTTTTCCAAAAAGCGGTGAAAATTCATAGGTATCCATTTTCCTACCTCACAATGTACCATGATCCGATCATGGTGGCACATAATTCCCTGTTTCCATCCACAACTTCTATGCTGCAGAAGGCCAGTTTTCCTCCGATCCTGTCGGTTCTGGAAATAAATTTCACCGGCCCGGTTGATATCTGTTTCAGGAAATTTGCATTGAGGTTTACCGTGAACTCATTCTGGACCCCCTCATTGGTCATTACCGAGATGCCGCCAACAGCATCTCCAAGGGCCATTATGGCACCGCCGTTCATGATCTCACCAACGCGTAGCAGGTTAGGTTCCAGCGGAACCTCTATTTCGGCATAGCCGGTAGACAAACGGATGCTGGACACCGCAATGTCCTTAAGAAAACCATCAAGCTGAAAAATCCTGTACGCATCTTCAACGCTGAGCATTATTATTGTATGTGTGGATTGTATATGTAATTTGGTCATTGTTAATGGACGAATTGTTCTTGAAGGTACATTATGTCAATTATAAAGTAATAATATCTCAGCTTGAAATATTTTCATAATCCGGAATATAAGACATATTTTGTCAAATGTAAGAACTGAGTCCCGTCCGTAAAATTGAGGAACAAATTGCTAAATACTAAAAGCGGTATAACAGCTTTTTTTGTCTTTTTTTAAATTAATTATAATACCATTTTTAAGCCAGAAATGAAAAACCATTTAAACACAGAGAACATTCGTTTTTTATGGAGGCAAATACAGAGCAGTTGAGCAAGATTCATGAAATGCTCAAAATACTGGGGCTATCATCATACGAGGCACAGGGTTTCGCTGCCCTCGTATACCATGGCGTTGCGAACGCGGATACTGTCGCAGATACAGCCAAGATACCACGGACGTCCGCTTATAAAGTCATGGAATCACTGGTTCAGAAAGGGTTTGCCAAGGAGACTGACGGCAGGCCCAGGATGTTCAAGCCTGAAGATATGGACAGGATCAGGTCAGATTTCGAGAACAAGCTGCAGGAGTTGTTCACAAACCTCAAGGGTCTGCAGGACATGCTTCCTTCAAAGGGCGAACCGCAGCTTATTTACACAATATACGGTACGCAGAAGGTTTTTGACAAGCTTGCAGAGATGTTCAACCTGACAGAATCTGAAATATTTGTATGCACAGCTAAGGTGCGCGAGATAAGGACCGAACTCAAAAAGGAAATCGATAACGCCATAAAGCGTGGTGTAAGGGTGGTCTTCGTCACGCCTCCAAACAAGAGGGTCCCACAGAATACAGAGGTATACAGGAAGGACGGACTGATTGCAACCGATGTTGTCAGTGACCAGACAAGGGCTCTTATTGGCGATCCAGAGCTAGGTGCTTGCGGATACAGCGATAACCCCTCGCTTGCCCTGCACGTATACCAGTTCATCAACATGATCATACAGAACGGGATGTAGGCAAGAGAAACGGTAGAGATGGCAGAATTCGGTAATGTATTACTTGGAGGCCATGTTTCAACCTCAGGCGGGATATCTGGAGCTTCCGATCGGGCAAAGGCGTTTGGATTCAGGACTTTCCAGGTTTTTTCCAAGAATCAGATGCAGTGGAACGCTAAACCTCTGGATCCTTCTGAGGCCAAGGGGTTCAGGGAAAAGGTCGCCGAGAATTCCCAGGAGAAAATAATGGTGCATGCGTCGTACCTCCTTAACATGGGGACATCTGATCCTGTACTGAGGTCAAAGGTGATTGAAGGATTCTCGTTGGAGATACGGAGAGCAGATGAACTCGGGATTGACAATCTGGTTTTCCACCCAGGGTCAAGGGGAAAAGCTACCATGGAACATGGTATCAGCAATGTGGCTGAGAACCTCAATGAAGTGATCAGTTCCACGCAGAAAGTCAGCATTCTGCTTGAAATGGCAGCAGGACAGGGTGGCAGCATTGGTCACACATTTGAACAGATAGGCAGCATAATAGACCAGGTCGATCAAAAGGGAAAAGTCGGCGTCTGCTTTGACACTTGCCACGTATGGGCTGCTGGATATGATATAAGATCAGGGGCAGGCTACGAATCGGCAATCCAGGAATTTGATGACGCCATAGGACTGCAGAAGCTGAAAGGGTTCCATCTAAACGATTCAAAGAAGGGCATGGGGAGCCTTGTGGACAGGCATGAACAGATCGGCCTCGGAACCCTCGGTGTAGAAGGCATTTCTAATTTTGTCAATGACACCAGGTTCCATGGAATTCCCATGGTGTTCGAAACCCCCAAGGGAGAGGAAGGGTATGATCTGGACATTGCCGCAGTTGTTTCAGTGCTGAAGAGGAGTTGATATGTGTGGAGATTAAACCGTTCAGGCCATTCATGTTCTCTAATAGCGCCGACATGGTAACGTCACCGCCATTCGATTCAATAACCGGGGAGCAGGAAGCCTCGCTGAAGTCATTTCCACACAACATCACACATCTCACTTTGCCGAGAGGTCCTTCAGGCATCGAGACAGCCTCAAGGAACCTTGCAGCCTGGATAAATGAAGGCGTTCTTGTGCGTTCAGAGAGGGATACGATCCTGGTCGTAGTGCAGGAATTCCGGATTGGCGGGGAGAACTTACAGAGAAGCGGCATAATCACGCTGGTCAAGGTATTGCCTGAAGACGGCACAATCGTCCCACATGAGCGGACATTTCCAGGGCCTGTAAAGGAAAGAGCTACCCTGATGGGTGGGATCGGTGCCCAGCTGGAGCCTATTTTCCTTGCTGTTCCCAGTTCAAACTTTGAGAAACTATTGAAGAAAATAATAGCCTCTGAGAAAACAGCCATGGTCTTTGAGGAACCGGCCGGCGTCAGGAACTCCATTTATTGCATTTCGGAACCTTCATCCATAGAAAAGATACAGGAAACGCTTCTTCCAGAAAGGTCAATAGTTGCGGATGGACATCACAGGCTGAGAGCAAGCATTTTCCTTGCTGAAAATTCCGCAGGAAAAGAGAAGGAATTCTGGAGCTATACCATGTCCTATATCACTTCAGTCTATGAAAGAGGACTCTTGATCTCCGGAGTGCACAGGATAGTCTCCTCCAGCATAAGCGTGGACAGATTCATTGGGAACCTGCGGAATTTCTTTTCGGTATCCGAGCATTCGAGCCTGGACAGGATCAATCACATAACCCTTTACAACGGTAAATTCATTGAACTTGTCCCAAACGAAAGAGCTCTTGAAACAATCAAGAATCAGGACCCGGGATCCTACGTATCAACCTCGGTTATAGTAAATGAGTTTCTATTCAAGAGACTTGGACAGATGAACGAGAGGGACATAGAGAACGAAGTCCGGTACACGCATGATATGGCTGTGGCAATAAAGCGGGTGGACGACAAGCAATCATCATTTGCGGTGCTCATGCCGGAATGGGACAAGGACGAGTTCATAAGTCTTGCAAGCAAGAACAAAATCCTCCCGCAGAAGTCCACATATTTTTATCCAAAAATACCTTCAGGGATTGCAATCAATAAACTTGATCCATAGGATGCCACTGTAGCTCAGGTGGTAGAGCAGCTGATTCGTAATCAGCAGGTCGGGGGTTCAAATCCCTCCAGTGGCTTA
>JAJYRT010000043.1 GCA_021793945.1 Thermoplasmata archaeon | reverse complement strand
GTATGTCAAATGCCTCCTCTATCCTCCTCGGCGCAAAATATTCAAATGAGGATGGGTTCATAATTGCCTAACAAAAGACGATATTTAACATTTACGAGCTTGAAATAATGGATTTTTGGATTATGCAATATTCAGGAAGGCTGTGGAGAAAACGGAAACAAGGGATGACCTGACCATAAGATCTTTAATATAACAGATGGTATTTATCTATGGAAGTTCAGGAATTATCCTCTGTGAAGAATCTACTGGAACTTCCATCCCTGATTACTTCGGTATTTTATGGGAAGTTTACGGAGAGCATAGATATCCTGGAGAAGCTTTACGAGAAGAACAGGAGATGGATTATCACATATTCCGGTGGCAAAGATTCGACCGCCCTGGTTGTTCTATCTCTCTACATGAAGCAATTGCATCCGGATATTGATCTTAACATTACCTATTCCGATACTATGATGGAAATCCCGCAAATGTCATCGGTGGCTTATTCCTTCCTGGACGGCATTGAGAAACATCATCCAGCATCCGTTAAGATAGTGAAACCTGACATTGAGGATACATACTGGGTTAGGATGATAGGCAGGGGATACCCGCCTCCGGGCCCAAGATTCCGGTGGTGCACACCAAAGATCAAGATCAAGCCTTCCCGTAAGTTGCATAACGACAGTGGACTGTTTATAACAGGCATGAGACTCGGTGAAAGCCAGCAGCGGGACATCAGGCTGAAAAATTCATGCCTTGCGGGCGGTGCCAATGAATGTGGAAGTGATATCTGGATGTCACAGAATGGCATAGACGTGGCGGCCCCCATCATACACTGGAGTGCAGAGGAAGTATGGTACTTCCTCATGATGCCAGCGAGAAAGGTGGTTCCGGAAGTGCAATACGTTGTGGATCTTTACGGAAACACTGCTATGAGATTTGGATGCTGGATGTGCACGGTGGTAATGAAGGACAAGACAATGATGGCTCTGGCAAAGTCTGGGGATGAAAAAGTCAAAAAACTCCTTGCATTTAGGGAGTGGATCGTAGAAGAGAGCAAAAAACCTGAAAACAGATATTTTCGCAAAGATGGAAGGAAGGGTCGACTCAAGAAAGATTACAGGAAGAAGATACTGGCTCGTGTTCAGCGTCTACAGAATGAAATAGGGATCTCTCTCATATCACCGGAGGAGGTTAGAGAGTGTATTAACCTACTAACTTCTAGCAAATATGAAGAGTACGGTACATAATCTCATTTTCCCTCCGATGTAATGTAAATCGAATACAGTACTCTCATAAACTCTATTCTGTTTTCAGCTTCTTTTGGTCCCCAAACCGCTGCCGCAGTGAATATGCTTTCCCATGTTTTAGAACGCGATCCTTCGAATCTCGGTAAGCTAATAGTGGCTTCCTCGTTGTTTTCCTTGAATGAAATCAAACCATAATCGTCTAGAGTTGCAGTATACTCAATACCGACATCTTCTGTTCCCAACTTTTCACAGGCAACTTCCCTTATGCTTTCAGTTGGATCTTTCTTCTTCATTCTCTGTTTTCTCTTAGAAGCACTTCTGACTTTTATGTCGCGGATTATGCCTTTCCTTTCAGGCAGCAATGCTGTTAATGAGTCAAAGAAAATGATGTCTCGATTTGCAGAAGCCTCATTCGTCGAAACTATGACTGTTTTCCGTTCTTCTGTCTCCTCTTTCGCATTACTTTCACTTTTCTCACTCTGAGTTTTCTGTGGGGTCTCGGGAACCTTAATCGGAGGTCTTTCCGGGACTTTTCCCATGAATAGGTTTTCAAGAAATGCCCTGAGATATTGATACGTCCTGGCACCTTCAAATAGGCTTTCTCTATCTAGGTTTACAATTGTTTGAAACCCTTTATCTAGATAAACTTCAACCATCGTTTGATGTAGGACAACCGGGTCCTCGCTATACAATCTGAGTTCATCCTTAAAATAGTCACCTATCGCGACATTATAAACTCGGAAAAGCATTCCTCTGTATTCGTGTGGCAATATTCTGGCGTTCTGGTGGTACACGTATCCCCTAATCTGTGTGTCTACTACTTCACCTGGTTCATTTTCAATGACTGTATCTTTTGGCTCGAGAACATAAACGTATGGGTCTAATTTATCTATTCCTTTTTCCTCGATGTCTCTCTTGGAAGGGTAAAGCAACGGTTTGAAAATCTTGAACTTGTTTCTAGTGTTTCTTGAACCTTCTCCTTGATAATCCACATCCAGTTGGGCGGTAACAGTGAAATCAAGTTTCCTCAACTTCTCTTTAATATACAAATAGTTATCTTCACCAGTCCCTGGGATATCACGAACGCTGCCATCTCCTATAGTTATTTTCGACCTAACAGGACCATTTACAAGATACTCTACTGGAGACATCAAGCCAACAGTGGCAATGATCTGATCCAGAACGGGAGTGACAAGCAGTTTTTCTTCAAATGAAAGCTTTTCCAAATAGCCTTCGAAATATTCCTGATACTGTTCCTCAACTGGTCTCTTTGAGTTCAGAGTTAAAATAGTCTGGAAGAAATAAGAATCATCAACCCTTTCCAGTATGTTTGACAAGAATGGCGGCCTAAAATCATGGATTTCAATAATAGTATATTGCTCAAATCCTGTGACACTTCTGGAAGTGAGAGCGACATTTCCTATTGAGAATTTGTCCATTGTTCTAGTTAATTGCAATAGATCATCGAAGAATGACAAAGATATGGATGCGGAATATTCACGTTCTTCATTTTTCTTTTTAGTTCTCACAATGAAGCTTCTACAAGTCGCGGCAACTGAAAGCATGCCAATTCCAAGGCGACCTATAATGTCTCTGCCTCCAGGAGTTTTCTCTTCTTTTGTACTCTTTGAACTCCCACCGATATGTGTAAAGATATATTCTAGAGTCTTGAGATCCATCCCAGAACCATCGTCTACGATCCTAATATAATCAAGAAACAGATTTCCAGACTTATCATACGAAAAGTGAAACTCAATATTCACGTTGTGGGCGTCAGCATCGAATGAATTACTTATCAACTCCTTTATTGCGCTTGCGGGTGATCTGTACAGTCCTGAAGAAATGAGTTTGATTATCTGTACACTAACTTGCATAGTAAGTTTTTTCTCGAGTTTTTCCTCACTACTCATATATTATCCTCCATGAATTTTTTTTGGAATAGAATTCCTCATATGCATCCAGTACGTCTTTAAGGCTGCTGTCAATAATGCTAGGATCAACAATTCCTCTGGAATGAACGATTGGGGATAATATTTCAAATACGTTTTGAATCTTTTTAAGGGTATCTGGTTTTATCCATTGCACACTTCTAGTAAGCGCCTGCAAGTTTCTGGCTGCATCGATAGCATACGAAAGGCGGTCATCTTTCAAATGATATCTATTCGCGCAAAATTGCGGGTTGTTATTGATTAGGTCGCGTTTCCATCTTGAACTTATTACAATATTCATGAATGTTCCAAATCCGAGTTTGCCAATTTTGTCATAAATCTTATCTATCAGATCTTTATTCGTCTTGCTCTTTAATGTGATGTCTCCATACCAGGCATAAGTTCCATAGTTTGCATAAATTAGGGTTTCACCGAACAAGCGTATTGCGAAACTGGTGCCACTCCAGTACTCTAGCTGACGCAGACTAATTATGTTCGTGAACTGTTCGAACGTCACGTCATCTGAATTCTTGAAAAAGTTCTGATAATTATCAGCGAGGGTGTTATAATACTGTGAGACATCAGAGGGCTGAGGGGGGGCCGTCCCAGGATTCTTCAAAAACGACAGTACATGTTTTCGCTCGCAAAACATAAGCAACTCACCCAAAAAGGAATCTGAATTGCTACAAAATTTTTCAACTGGAATTCCATCTGAATCTGAAATGTGGCATTTTAAGCCATGTAATGGTTGACTTTGTGACTGCATGGTCAGGATATCACCTCTGAATTACCCCCTTTCCATCGGTTCGATCGCAACTTTCCCTTCATCATTTCCTTTATGAAACAGTCAATTCCCTCCTTTCTTTTGACAAACCGCAATAAACTTTTCCATCGCGGAGCTGACCCGATCCAATGAAATTCATGATATTCATCATCTCGCTCATTTTATCACTCATTTCCCCTTCACCTTCCCGTCTCTTACGATGTTAGCGCAAACGCACCGCAAAGGCAATCCTGTTATTATCTACTCCCACTCCACCGTTACCTTCACCTTCTCTGGTTCCGTTGCACCGAGTACCGATGACCCACGCGATCCAGTACTCTTCTCCTGGAATCTGTATGTGTTCTTGGTTGCCCTCTCAAACTCAATCTCCTTCCTGTCCATCTTCTCACCCAGTAAATATTGCATTATCCCTCAATCGCTAATTTATCAGCATCAGGCAACATGGGAACAGATGATTTACTCGAAAACGATTTATAAACCTTGTTACGATGCATGCTACGAGTTCACATTGCACTGGCTTCTGGAGATAGTACGGTCCTGTAAATAGGCTCCTTTTCTCATTTCATCGGAAAGGACATGGGTAGAGATCGGGGTTAGGAGGAGGCATCTGTGGGAGAACGACCTCAAGCCTGAGTTGATACAGCAGCTCCTTGGCATTACAAGCGTCGGTACGACCATGATCTACATTCAGCCAGATGCTGAAGACACATTTTCGGAGGTAAGCAGGAACATGAAAAAACTGGGTTTAATGATTCCCAGGGAAAGGGGCAAAAAGAAATCGTCGGGCGCAACCTGGACTACATGGTATGCTCCGGTCGGGATTTGGACCCGAGTCGAGGGATTGAGAGTCCCTAATGCTTGACCTGGCTACACTACCGGAGCTTCGTTGCAGATTCCTAGGTTAAATTTATTACTTTTCCTGAAGAAATTATCCGACTTAAAGAAAACTCCAACTCATTACAAAATTCAAGTCACAACCATATCCTGAATGAAGATCAAGAAACATTTGGTGCACACGTCTCAGCAGCCTGAGAACTAAATAGGCCAGAAAAGTTTTGACAGTTCAACAACAACAGCAATGGCTATGCCGATATAGATCACCAACTTCGGATCCAGGGCCGGTCCTGTGATTTCTTCTTCATCGAAATATCTTATAAGTCCTGCTCCAGACTGAAAACCCTCACCCTTCTTCTCGGCCATTGGTTTCCAATTGATTTTACTGATTTAAGCTTTTGTGTCGGCAGTACAACACGCAATTGGAAGCGTCCGGTTTGAATTCACTCGCTTACTATTGCGCAGTTCCAGATGCCAGCAGGACATGAACATAAATAATATTAAAAAATCAGGTTGCAGTTGAATTGAAGACCGTTGACAGGATCTGGATAATAATACTGGTATTGATATTAGTGTCATTTGCAGGAGTTACTGTATATTCAGGAATGTGGCCTCCTGTCAGCGTTGTGGAATCCAGCAGCATGCAACACTCAGATTCATGGACCGCTGGTGCCATCAACACAGGGGACATTGTGTTTGTAAAGAAGGTGACGGACACACAGACGCAGGTTACAACATACCTGAACGGCAGCAAAACAGGATACTCAACCTATGGAGAGTTTGGCAGTGTAATCCTTTACCGATCATCAAGCGGAAACGTTGTCATCCACCGCCCAATGTTCTACCTCACATGGAAAGGCAGCATGCCGGTAGTTTCTGGTTATGATAATCAATCCTGGATCAATATAACCAGCAATTATGTGCTAATGAAAGACGTTGGCTACTCACACCGGAATCTTCTCATAATGCTGAAAGGCATGGTCGGAGAAAGCGGATTTATAACCGTGGGAGACCACAACCTTGCACTTTCTTACAATTATAACAAAACATTAAACGCCTACGTGGCGGCAGACCAGAACACCGGAATCACAAATACTCCTGTCCCCTCATCCCATGTCATAGCAGTTGCATATGGAGAGATTCCATGGTTTGGCCTGATAAAGCTGAACATAATGAGGGCCTACGGCGAATGGCCCTATTATAACGATGTCCCACAGAACAGCTATCTATATCTTGGAATCTCCATGGTTGCCATAATAGGCGCGATTGTTGCACCATACGCCTACCTGAGATTCAGGCGGGAGAAATGACTTGAACTAAAACGTGGAAGCCCCGCCGGAAACCTTTAGCGGAACTACTTCTATCTTCAGTTTGCTGGCGAGGTTAACGACTTCCCTTATGTTCTTCTTTTCCACCGGGACAAATACGTTGGTCCCGCCAGTCACTATATAACTGGCCCACGTTTCCCTGCGTAGATTCGTTATTTCATCAATGAACGCCCTCATTTCAGGAGTTATTACATTTACCCCGACACTCTCTATAAGACTGTGGTACTGCTCGGTATCTTTCATCGCAAGATCGAATATCCCCTTTATATCCCGATCCTCCGCGAGTGCCCTCAGTTCTTTTCCCTTTACCTCTGCATCAGAGATCCTGCCCCGGTATGCGGGGCTTTTCACTACGTTTTCGTGTATATCATCTGAAGGATGCCTGCTTGAAGAGAATTTGCAGCCGACTATGGCGTAGTCCCTGAATGCGGATTCGTCGAGGAGCTTCTCTGTGAATACCGGACCGCCTCGTCCATCGGTTATTGTAAGCCCTCCGTAGATGCTTCGCCCCACGCTCTCCGAAATCACACGAAGTTCGTTCTCAATATCGTAGATCGACACTTCGTAAGGTATGATGTCTTCCAGGCATTTTCCAACAGCTGCAGCAGCTCCATCGGAACTCCCGGATATAATTGACCTGTTTATGGAGGAAAAGGAAATTTTTTCATTCTTACCCATCTGGAGTTTTTTTGACAGCAATTCGGAATAGCGGTTTATTATTGAGAACGGTGATCTGTTGTCACTTGCAGCGGGAAGCTCAACTCCGTTCAGATAGCCAGACTGTTTCCCTTCACGCACGAGAAATTCTGTTTCAACGCGTATCTTCTCCTCTATGCCAGTGTATGCTATTCCGGCAGAGGTGTGCAATGGATATCTGTGCATCCTGTCCGAGATGCCGCCGAGCAGGATTATTCCCATTGTAGGGTAAGCGAAAGATGAGGAGGCTACTCTTTCCCGGATCTCGTTTTCCATTGTCTGGTTATAACTATGCCTTAATTTATTTTTCTCCGATCGGTACTCAATTTTTACGGACAAACCTAAAATAAACACCCACGATGTCACCCGCGGGGTAGATATTTTTGCCTGATGACAACTCAGCGATGATGGATTTTATTGGAATTAAAAGTGATGAAGAACTGTTTTCCGACATACCTTCATCCATAAGGAAGAAGGGAATTCCCATAAGCAGGGGAATAAGCGAGTATGAGGTTGTGAGGCTTGCGGAAGAAATTGGATCCGCAAATACCGGCTACAACTATGCAAACTTTATGGGCTGCGGAATATACGACCGGATTATTCCGTCGGCAGTGGATTCCATAATAGGCAGGTCGGAATTCATAACATCCTACACGCCATACCAGGCGGAGTTCTCCCAGGGGATGCTCCAGTCGCTGTTTGAGTACCAGAGCCTCATTTCCGACTTGACCGGGATGGACATGACAAACTCTTCCATCTATGATGGTGCAACAGCTCTCGGCGAGGCAGTAAGAATGGCGCACAGGATCAACGAGAAAACGGAGATTCTCGTTCCAGAAAATATATACAGGTCGAAAATGGATGTGATTCACAGTTACTCGTCCGGGCTGAACCTTAAATTTATAAGCTATTCCTTTGACAGGAGCACGGGCTACCTTGACCTCGAGGATCTGGCCTCGAAAATCTCGGCAAATACGTCAGCCATAATCTGTGAGAATCCGAATTCCTTCGGAATCATAGATCCCAACGTCCTGAAGGTACAGGAAATTAAGGGAGATGCTCTTCTGATCACCTACGTTGACCCTGTTTCGCTGGGGGTTGTTGTCCCTCCCGGATCATATGGTGCTGACATCTCCGTGTCCGAGGGGCAGCAGCTGGGTATACACAGGGAGTTCGGCGGTCCCCTTCTCGGACTTTTCAGCTTCAGGAAGGAGTACCTGAGGAAGTCCCCCGGCAGGATAATCGGGCTTACCAGCGACTCAAAGGGTAAGCGTGCCTTCGTAATGACTATACAGACCAGGGAGCAGCACATAAGGCGGGAGAAGGCCATGAGCAACATCTGCACAAACCAGGCTCTGATGGCACTGGCATCTGCCGTCTATCTGTCCGTTGTTGGCCCTGAAGGGCTCAGGAAGATAGCAAGCGTGACCATTTCACAGGCAAAAAAACTGAAAGATGCCGTATCGTCAGTCAGGGGCTATGATGCCAAGTTTCTTTCCGGAACCTCATTCTCGGACGTACTTGTAAGGATGCCAGGCGACCCTGCAAATATCCAGAGGGCACTCTTTGAAAAGGGCATACTTGGACCGATCCCCTCTTCCGGCCTGTTCCCCGGCCTGGAAGGTTTTGCTGAAACGGGTTTCTTTTCGGTAACAGAGAAAATTTCGGACAGCAACATCAGATTCCTGGCAGATTCGCTGGGGGCGATCAGATGAGCTATCATCAGGCTACTTATGATGAGAGGCTGCTGAATGAGTTCAGGTCGGGCAGCACTTTCAAGATTCCGGGAGATGGAAGCGCAGCTGAAAAACTCCTGCCTGCTGGGATGGCACGCAAGGAACTTCCGCTTCCAAGCGTTGCTGAATATGATGCCGTAAGGCATTTCACCAGGCTCTCGCAGATGAATTACAGTGTCGACCTTGGCATATACCCTCTCGGTTCATGCACCATGAAATACAACCCGAAATATGCTGACAAGATTGTTTCCATGGAGCAGTTCGCTGAAATGCACCCGCTCCAGCCGGAATACAGCGTGCAGGGTTCCCTCAGGATAATGTACGAACTGCAGGAATACCTGAAGAAGATATCCGACATGGATGCTGTGACGCTGCAGCCTCTTGCGGGAGCGCATGGTGAATTCACCGGTATCCTGATTGTCAGGAACTACCTTGAGGACACCGGCCAGCTGGATAAGCGGCGCGAGATCATAGTGCCGGATTCGGCACACGGAACCAACCCGGCATCTGCAGCAATGGGTGGATTCGACGTCGTTGAGGTTCCGTCGGACAGCACGGGAATGGTGGACATAGATGCCCTCAAATCCGCTCTTAGCGAGAAGACTGCTGCCCTGATGATCACCAATCCGAGCACCCTGGGACTCTTCGAGAGGAATGTTGTTGAAATAGCGAAACTTGTGCACGATGCAGGCGCACTCCTTTATTACGACGGGGCTAATTTCAACGCAATCCTCGGGATAACTTCGCCGGGCATAATGGGCTTCGACATAGTGCACTTCAATCTGCACAAGACCTTTGCAACACCTCATGGCGGCGGTGGCCCAGGAGCTGGACCCGTTGCGGTCAAGAAAAGGCTGGAAAAGTACCTGCCGATACCAAGGATAGGCTTCGACGGCAAGAAATATTTTGAGGATTTCTCCTCGGACAAGAGTGTGGGAAGGGTGTCGCCTTACTACGGCGCATTCGGGGTGCTTCTAAGGGCCTGGGCTTACATAACCTATCACGGATCTGACGGGCTGGAAGCGAATTCGCGCAAGGCCGTGCTCAACACAAACTACGTTTCCAAGAGACTGTCAAAATACCTTTCCGATCCATATGGAGGTGTCAAGAAGCATGAGGTTGTCCTGTCTTCGTCAAATACGGGAGAGAGAGCACTGGACATTGCGAAATACCTCATAGACAACGGAGTTCACGCTCCAACGATATACTTCCCTCTAATCGTGAAGGAGGCGCTTATGATTGAGCCAACTGAGACGGTCAACAGGGATGACCTTGATGCATTCTGCGATGCTGTCATAGGGTCGCTTAAGGCCGGCCACGAGGATCTTCATCAGAGGCCCGTCAACCTGTCAGTGGGTAGGATAGATGAGATAAAGGCTGCCAGGGACCAGATATTAACCTGGTCCGCTATGAAAAAATAAATTTGCAATTTTCTAAGAATTAACCTACCTTTTTTGCAACCGTGCCTATGAACTTGAGGAAACTGATCATTACGCTCATTCCTGCAGCTATATCGGGGTCCTTCATCATGGAGAATAGCCGCATCATCGACATCCTCTCCGGGTTTTTTGCTGCGTTCACCATGGCATCTGTCGCATCTGGGATGTTGAACATAATCGCCTTGAAAAGATCCGATGTCTGTTCGTCGGAAAACGCGTGAAGAAAGCTCACTCCAGAGTTCGCAGCCTTCAAGGCACCGTAAACAAATTCCTTGGAGGCAAAAAATTTTCCCAAGAATTCTATGTCCGTCGGAAGATAATCTGTTGCTATGTTATTTACCAGATTGACTATCCCCGCTTCCTTCATTCGCTTCACAATGTTTAGCAGCGATTCCAGGAAGTCCCTGTCTTCCAGTAATTCCCTGATTAATGGTTCCATACTGTCATTATCTTGATCCATCATAACACCTCACATTATGCCTCGCAACATTCCCGAGAAATATGTATCGGAAGATGTCCATTTCAACAGAAAGTCAGTCTTGCTCTGAAAACTTGCTCTCGGTGGTTTTTCATAGCTGAAGAAGAGAGTGATTGCCCTTTCCCCCCCGGTAACAGTTGTGCAAGCTACTTCTCCCTTGTATTCATTCTCATAAACCGCTCCGTTCACATCGTGCGCGATGATGTGTGAAAGATATTCAGACTGGAAATGCGCCGTGGCTCCTGCTTTTGATATGGGGAGATTCGTTGCATCGCCGATAACGAATACATCGTCATACTTTCCGTATGTTAATTTGTGCCTGTCGACATCGACATAACCAGAATCTCCTGCCAGCCCGGACTGTGTAATAACCTTCTGTCCCTTGTGCGGTGGAACAAGAACCAGAAGATTGTAGTTCACCGATTCACCTTCAAGTGATTCGACTTTCTTGTTCTTTGAGTCGATCTTATCGACATTAAACATCGTGTGTGTAATTATTCCCCTTTCTTCGAATAATTTCTCAATATACGTTGAAACATTTTGAATGGTGAACACACGATTTAAAGGATAAATGTAATGGATGTTTGTCTTTTCCCTTATCCCTCTATCCTTAAGGTACTGGTCTAACAGGAATGTGAATTCGTATGGAGCGGGAGGGCACTGTATCGGGATGCTGGCTTGTCCAACTACAATATCCCCGCCATTGAATCCTGCGAGATCCTCTCTCAGCTCAAGAGCGTTTTGAAGGCTGTAAAAATGTTTCGCCTCACCTTCGTACCCTTCAATCTCCTCCGGTGCAAACCTGTCTCCGGTGGCAATAATAAGATAATCATAGCTATACGATTTTCCTGATTTAAGTGTAACAAATCTCTGATCGACATCTATTCTTGTTACTTCACCTGGAATATACTGAACTCCTGAATTGAACAGGAATTCTGTGGGTTTTACACTTTTCTTGTACTGTTTCAGACTGAATGGTATCTGGACGCCATCGGGCTTGAAATAATGTTTTGTTGAGTTACCAATCACCACCACCTCCAAATCGTTCCTGTCTGTCAGCAAGCGAAGTTTATTGGAAATTATTGTCCCAGCGGCGCCATCACCGAGTATCAATGCCCTTTTCATATTCGACATCGGAGGACACTACCTTATTTTCCTGATGACTATCTCAAAGTAGCCATCCCGATCGTATACTCCAATGAGCTCGTTTCCACTCTTTTTTACCCATGCTGGCGCATCAACCTTTGTACCACTATCCGCAGAATATAGGGAAATAATATCTCCAACCTTGGATTGCTTGTATGTTTTTATAAGTTCCATTAAAGGCCCAGGGCAATAACTACCTCTTGCGTCTATTATTTTTGTAGGCTTTACTTCCTCTGTCATTTGATCACCTTAGATAAATAGTGTCATCTTGGATTCCTTGGCCATGGAAACAAACTGTGACACTCCCAGGATCTCATCAACCACCGGATCAAGATCATCCTTCTTTATGTCCATAAGATCAGCAAACATAGCACATGCATATATTTTTACATTTCCGACTTCCTTCGCCTGCTTAATCATTTCTATCCATGACGGGATCTTTTTTTGTGCCATTTTCTGCATTACTTCCTTTTCTATGTCCTTTCCGTCGTAACTGAGTTTCAATTTGCTCGTAGTACCTTTCTTGAACTCCATGAGACCCCAAAAACTCACGAATATATCCACATCCATGTCGTTTGCAATCGCACCGGAGGCGATTATAGCCCCAGCCATAAGCTTGTCCGCAGTACCGGACACCAGCAATAGAGATAACTTTTCGGTCATTTGATCACCAGATAATGATTCCCTGTGACAATAATAAAGATTAGCCATATATATGAGTGTCATGATACGTTAGCTTTAAATAGTTGTTTAGCACATATTTGATAGTTATGTTCCCATAGACTGGAACGAATGCTAACATTACTAAGAAAATGCCAGCGGAAAAAGTGCACAGACAGGTACCAAACGCAGAACCATGTCCCGAATTATCTGGCATGTGCTGATGCAAGGCATTGTTAGGCTGTGTTTCAGTGTGATGTTTTCACGGAATGAGGAGCTCGTTATTATACCTTAAACTGATCGCTTTCTGTTCCATATAACTCCTCAAGTTCTGCAATTCTATCCAGCGATTCTTTCACCGCTGCGCGATCATCACTTTCCAGGTTCTTTACCATTTCCCGAATGGCAATGAAATTCTTCCGCATCTCAAATTTCGCCCTGAAGATCAGGTAGTCGTAGTTTGATTCGAGCAATGAAAGCCTCGACTTTCGTGCCATCATGTCCGAGAACTGCTTGTACTCCTTCATCAGTTCTTTCACCATGGGCTCGAACTCCTCCGCACTGGCAACCAGGTCATCCATCTCCTGCGGACTCAGGTTCATTACCTTGTTAATCTCTTTCTGGAGGTTCAATTCCCATTCTCCTCTGTTTATCCGCGAGAATTTCAAAAATGCTGTCAGACTCCTCCATGTCGCTTTCAATGTCGAGGAATTCCTGCTTCTTCCTGTCCACCTTCTTTTCCAGCGCGGATATTTCAATTTTCAGGCGTGCGTTATTTTCCCGGTAAAGCAGAATTTCGCCTGCGATCC
>JAJYRT010000042.1 GCA_021793945.1 Thermoplasmata archaeon | reverse complement strand
AGGTACAATTCCATCACCTACTCGCAGTCTGGATTCAGGATCCTCGATAACGGTCATGTATGGTTGTCGAGGATCGGGGAGGTCAGGATGTTCGTGCATCGTCGGACTGATGGGGTCCTAAAAACCCTTTCCGTAAAGCGTGATCGTGTGGGTGACTGGTTCATGACCATCACCGTCGACATGCAGAAAGGCTACAGTGCTGATGTGCGGGCCGGCAACATAGATCGGCCCTGTCCTGATTTCACGATCCCCATAGGCATTGATCTTGGTCTGAAGGCGATCATCACTACCAGTGATGGCGTTCAGGCCGATCCACCGAAGTTACTCATGGAATCGGAGAAGAAGCTTAAGAGGGCACAGAAAGACCTTTCACGGAAGATGAAAGGGTCGGGGAACAGGACAAGGGCAAGGAAGAAGGTTGCAAAGATACACAGGAAGATAGAGAGGCAGAGGGATGATTTCTCGCACAAGCTCTCGAACGCCTTGGTGAAAGAACATGATCTCATTGTTTTCGAGAACCTGAACATCGCAGGGATGGTGAAGAATCACCATCTGGCAAAGAGTATAGGAGATGCATCATGGGATAAGATCGTCCAGTACACGGGGTACAAGGCTGAAAGTGCTGGTGCTTTTGTTGTACTGGTTGATCCCAAATACACATCCCGGGAATGCTCCAGGTGTGGAAACATCAAACATGATCTGGAACTATCCGACAGAGTATACCACTGTGATGTGTGTGGTCTTGTCATGGACAGGGATCTCAATGCTGCCATCAATATCCGCAATCGCGGAATCGCAAAGGTAGGGAGGGGCACTCCCGAATTCACGCCCGTGGAGATTGGGGCTCTACCCGAAAGGGCAACTCCGGTCGCTGAAGCAGGAAGCCCCTTGCGTTAGCGAGGGGAGGATGTCACCTAAACTTACAAACTGTTTTTTACTCTCTATCTATACCGTAGTGTATGCTGAAGGATGTCCTGCTAAATTCCGGGGCCATTAAAATAGGCGATTTTGTACTTACTTCTGGCAAGAAGTCGTCTTACTACGTCGACATAAAGGAGGCGGCCACTGACCCAAAAGTCCTGAATGCAATTTCTGTTGAGATATCAAAAAATATAACTGCTCAGAAGATCGCTGGAATGGAACTTGGTGCAGTCCCTCTCGTTGTATCTGTCTCTCTTTTAAGAACAATACCATACGTGATACTCAGAAAGGAAAGATCCCATGGCACCAAGAAACTGACAGTGGGTAAGATTGGAGCCGGGGAGGAAATAGATATGATAGAGGACGTTGTCACTACCGGCAATTCTCTCATGAAGGCCATAAACATAGTCAGGGACAACGGTGGCGTCGTAAGAAGAGCCGTTTGTGTGGTCGACAGAATGGACGGCGGATCGGAGTTGATGAGAGAAAATGGTGTTGAGCTGATACCGCTTCTAAAAATTTCTGACCTTGAAAATATCAGCTGAGGGAATCGTCGATTCTTCCGATCTCTATCGGAGTTGTAGACTTGCCTACAAATATTCCCTTACTGTTTGCAAGGATTGATGACCCCACGAAAATGCTGCCAAAATTTGCCGTGCCGGGCTTGGCATTTACCTTGAATAAATCGCTTATCTTCTTAAGTTCCTCATCCGTGGTTTCCGGTGAAACCAGCATCCCCTTGTTTGTTACTACGCCCACGCTTCCGACAGTCTTAACACCGCCAATTGTGTCCTTTACAACTTCTACACCAAGCGCATCTTCAATCTTCTTTCTTGAAGATTCTGTGAATGCCTTGTGAATCATGGCGGCATGGTCGTTTGTGATAATGTCATTGCCTATGGCATTTATCTTGTCTTTCAGAAAAAGGATATTCCTGTCTCCATAAATTTTGTGAGATGTTCCATTTTCAGCACTGCTTGAGAGAATTATTCCATTGGAGTTCATAACAGAAAGGCAGCCAATTAAGTAGGAATTGTCAATTATTGTTCTTATTGCTTTGACTCCAAGAATTTCCTCAAATTCCTTTTCTGTACTCTCTGGCATTGTTTTGGGAATGAGGGCAATGTCGTCCCACACACGGGAATAAACCCCAATAAAATCGCTATCCAAAATTGATAATTTTTTTATCATGTAATTTTAATCTATGGCAATAGAACTTCCGTTGTTCCTTCCTGAAGTTTTATAATCTTTACCTGGATGGATGATGGAATTTTTTTCTTGCCTCTTGACCAAATAAGTTCGTTGACCCTGCTGTCTACCCAGATCTTATCCGGTTCTGCCTTGGAGAATCTGGCAACGCTCTCTTTTATTATCTTAACAGCAGTGTCGGCTCTTCTGGAGCGTGAGGATAATTTTGCCTTCCTCAGGGGAATCATCAAAAGCATCTCGTTGCTAACCTGATTTTCTACCATATGTTCACCTCAGAGCTTAAGCCCGTTTCTTCTCCAGTTTCGTCTTCTGGGATTCTGGGTTACATGCCTGTCTGTCCTCATCATTACCCAGCCAGGAACTCTCCTGTTTTCGTTTATTCTTTTCATTAATCTTATTTTTCTTCCTGTCTCTTTGTTTCGGCTCATTTATCTCTCCTCTCAATCTTGGTTTCTCTCTTGGTTTCTAGGAATTTTGAAAGTATATCCTTTATATCCGTATCTGTGAGTAACCTATTAACTCTTCCCATATTTGCCAGCTGGATAAGCTGGTTTTCCACATTTTCAGCCAGATCCGGGCGTACCAGTCTTACGTTGCTCAGCCTGTCCCTAGCCTCAGGTGAAAGTATCTGTCTCAAGACTTGCTGCCTCCTAGCACGCTCAAGTTCCTGAGCCTGTCTTTGCTGCTCAGCCAGCTGCTGATCGTTTGACGATCTGCTGAGTTCCTCCATCTTTCTTCGTCTTATTTCGTTGAGCTCGTCATCATTCTCCATCTTAATCACTCATCCGAAGAACCTTTGTTGGTTGCTTGCTTCACTGAAACTTGGTTTCAATGAACAGATGTCGTTTAACCGATTGGAAAAACCTATAAAACTGTTCCCAATTTATTAGAGATATTTTTCCATGCTCTTGTCGGTCTCTACAACGGCCTTCATAACGCCATTCACGGCTTTGTCTATGAATGCCTGACCCTGCGGTGATATTTGCCTACCTCTCTGGTTTTTCTTCACGTATCCTATCTTTTCCAGAGTTTCAAGCATGTGTCTTACAATTGCCCTGCTGCCTGTCCCCGGATGATACATCCTGGATCCACTGTCTACACGTCCACCATATTCCGCACTGAGCCTTGATATTCCTATTGGGCCCATAACATACACCTTTCTCAGGGTTGACGCTAGTCTCCTGTAATACCAGTCAGGCTGTTCCCATGCTTTTTCCTTGTGTATTCCAGCTTTTACATACTTCAACCAGTCAGGTGATTCCAGTCTTTTATCTTCACTGAAAGCTTCCGCCATCTTGTTTATGAGCTTCTGTGTGGGAGCTTTTTTAACATCTGCCATTTATCATCACGACTTGGCGATATTAAAATACGATTAATAATTCTTTCGTGGATGAATGCCTGCATTATAATTTTGTTGAGAGATAAATAATATCGTCATTCAATGGATGTTTCTATTCTCCAAGCCCATAATCCAGTACCCGTAGCTCAACATACCTCCTGACGCTTTGCTTACATCTCTCTCAATCATCTCGATGCCTTTACACTCCAGAATATTACTGCAAAAATCAGTATGTTAAAGATGGATTCAAAATAAATGAATGAGTTTGAATTTGTATAGAACGAGTGAAAAACCGCAAAGGTAGCAAAGTTTCCCGCCATTGCCGAAAGAGCAATCAGGGAAAGTGAATATATGAATAGAAGCACGTAAACTATATTTCCACCGAAGGAATAGAAATTCACCGTTCTGGCACCCTCCGATACCTTGCCCTTCAGCCATTTCAGATTAAACATCGATGTATAGGAATATGCCACTATAACGTTAAAAAGCAGAAAGAAACTGACCAATAGCCCCATACCGTTTAGAGCAGTGATCATCACGGTAAGAGGGGAAACTATCATAACAAAAAGAAATATACCGACCGCCGACTTGGAGAAAATCTGTTCGCTGTTCCTGAGCGGGAGTGAGTTGATGACCTCTATCCCATTCCCTTCTGAAGCCATGAGCACGAGCGAGTAGAATGTAGAGGATATTATAACTATAGAGAGCAGAGAGTAGTACAGCGAAGAAATATCACTATTTCTTGCCGTTCCGAAAACCAAGAGAGGAAGAATTGTCGGGAGAACAAAAATAGCTGGTAGGAATATCAGGATAATATTCTGTGACTTCCTGATAATACCACGTATGTCTTTCAGGAATAACGAGGAGAGAAAACCATACATCCTGAAGTTCCAGGAAGAAACTTTCTTGCCTGACACCATATTTGGAGAATTTGAGAGAACTGCGAATATTCTCTGCTTGATAAGAGAGAAAGCTACCAGAAATACAGCAAGATAGAATGTCGTAACACCAACGTCGGCGATAAAATTTTGGTTCACTGGAGAAGCCTGGAAAACTACGGTGGTAACGTTTAGAAGTGGAACCATGATCCCAAATAGGCCCCCAGTTCTTGGGATGTTATCCACTAGTATGCCTGGAAAATAGATCATAATTTCAAATAGCGCAAAAACTCCTATTATTACCGTCATCCTCAATGCGCCCTTGAGGGAGCTGATAAGAGGCGACCGTTCACTGGATATTCTCTTCCTCACAGACATGTAAATAATTGCCCCAACAGTATATCCGAACATTATTATGGATAGCAGCCAGGCGGTACCGAGGAAAAGTGTTTCGTATGATGAGAATTTAATGGCATATACTACCAGAACCGGAACCACTATGAATATTGAAGATGATCCATTGTACTTAAGCCATGACATGAAAAGTATATCATCGCCACCGTTCACCGGCAGTATTCCAAGGGGTTCAACAAGTCTATGACTTCCAAGGGTATTGAAGAAAATGAAAGAATTGTATATGCTCATAGAAAGAGTGTAGGCAAAAAGTACAAAGCCAACATCTGCAACCGCTTTTTCTGGAGTAGGAGAAAAAAGTGCCGGAAAAATCATTACCAGGGAGAAGATTATAAGCATGATGGCGGTGAAGCCATAATTCAGGAAAATCATCCTGTTAAAATATTTGTTAGGGCTTGAATTCAAGCGGCTAATCTTGTTCTGGAACTGGGCTGAATTCCTTAGCCCGATATATCTTTGCTCAACAATGAGAGTACGCTCCACCAGTTGCCGCGACAGTTTCATCTTCTCAGCGATTCCTTCAGAGACGAAACTATTTCCTGGATATTCTCATTGCCCGTTAACTTCAGGAAAATATCCTCAAGATTAGTTTCCGAATTTCCCGACGATTCCCTTAACTCCTTCATGGTTCCCACCGAAACGATCGTTCCCTGATACAGAATTGCAATCCTGTCACATACGCTTTCGGCAACTTCGAGTATATGCGTGGAAAATATCACTGTCTTGCCTCTAGCTGCAAGATCGACCAGCAAGTCCTTTAGTATCTTTGCGGATCTTGGGTCAAGACCGTTCATTCCCTCATCCAGAACTATAATATCCGGATCATGGAGCAGAGCACCTATGATGGCAACCTTTTGCTTTGTTCCGAAGGACAGCGATCCAATAAGGTCATTTACAAAGCCATCAATTCCGAATGCCTCTGCAAAATTGTTTACCCTGTCAGCAAGTGTTCTCTGATCCATCTTTCTGACCGAGGCGACGAAAGAGAAGTATTCCGATGGAGTCAGGGACTCATACAGTAGTGGTGTTTCCGGTACATATCCAATTCTCTTCTTTACCTCGTTTCTGCTCAGGATGGTGTCATATCCCAGTACGCTTACCTTGCCAGATGTCTGGCTGAGGATAGAGCAGATTATCCGAAGAATAGTTGTTTTTCCGGATCCATTTGGCCCCAGTATTCCGAACACCTGCCCTGCTTCTATGTCCAGATCGATCCCGCTAAGCGCTGTATTGGTCCCATATCTCTTGCTAAGGTCTCTTATGCTTACAGAAACTGACAAACTTCCATCTTCCAAGATAAGCTAGCAGGATCAGCAGTATTAAAAGGTTTTACTGCAGGTATTTTCTACATCCCAGTTATAAAAATGGAGGAACAGGCACCTCAGACAAATGAAATGCCAAGAACCAGGTGGAATATTTCGCCGATTGCATAAGTTCCTGCTGCTACAAGGAGTGAAAGCGCCGCAGCCCTGAGAGATGAAGACAGGGCGCGATTGTTGACTGATATTGCGGTAATGGCATTTGTTATTCCCTGCACCACCCCGACCAGGATTACTGCTATGATCAGTGGTTCGATGCCAGAAAACACTGCAAACGGTGCTATCGGTACAGCGGCACCAATCACGTATGAAAGCGCGGTGACCCTTGTCGTTCTTGAAGTGCTGGAATTCAGTTTCTTCAATTCTGATTTCTCAATCTTCGTATCATGGTTATCATGGTTTTTCTTCATCTGTGTTATGCTGTAATCAACTTCGTTCTTCTTGGAAAGGTAGGCACCGAGAGTCATGCTCATGGCTCCTCCGAGACCTACAACCACGCCGCTGATTGCTACATAGATGTGATCGCTTATGACGGCAGAAAGACCTGCCAGAGCTGCCAGAACTTCTACAAGGCCGTCACTCATGCTGTATATAACGTTCCTGTTCCATTCGAGCTTATCCTCTATTCTTGTGAGTTCGTTCTTGAATGTCTCTTCATGCTCCATCTCGTCTTTTATAATGCTTCCTAGCTTGTCCTTGAAAGCGGCGGTTTCATCTGCATGTTCCATATATTCAGAGTATTTCAGTATGGATCCCACTTCACCATACTCAACAAGCTTTATGGCAAGGTTGCTGCCTATCAACCATCTCAGTAAAAGCAGGACGGATATCTTGAAATTCTTAGGCCTGATCCTTTTCGTAGCTACACCCTTCTCCTCCAGGGAAGCACGCCAGAATTCCGAATGCTTCTTCTCTATGGCGGACAGCCGCTGGAGGTTCATGCTGAATTGTTCATCCTTTAATGTCGGAGCCAGACGGGCATAGAAAACCATGTCCGTGAGTTCATCCCTGAGGAAATCCTTCCTCGTGTTAATGTCCTTTAGATCCATGTACTCATACCCTATCGCTTTTAGTATAATAAGTTTGAATACGGATACACTAAAATAGCCGTTCCTGTAAGACTTTCCTTACGAGTATTCGAGCAGAAAGCCACATGCCTCCAAGCAGGGGATGAATGCGAGGGATTATCAAGAACGAACGTATTGTGTAAACTGCGATCAAGTGCCTCAAGGTGCGATTGTATCCCAATGAAGAACAGAAGATTCTCCTTGAAAGGCACTTTGGATCATGCCGTTTTGTATGGAATCATTTCCTCGAGGTCAGGAATAAATATCATGCGGAACGCAGGGACGATAAGAAGAGGGGACTGACCGGCTTTGACACCATGAAGATGCTCACGTCATTGAAGAAAGATGTAACATGGCTGAACGAGATCAATTCACAGAGCCTGCAGCATTCCCTTGTGAAACTCGATATGGCATTCAAATCATTCTTCAGGCATAATACCGATTACCCTAATTTCAGGTCGAAGAAAGATAACCAGTATTTCATTGTGCCATCTGGATTCAAAGCGACACGGAATAGGCTGGTCATGCCGAACTTCCTGGAAGGGATAGAATACAGGGACAGGTTCTCCATTCCACAGGATATCAAGCAGATAATTGTAACAAGGGGCATGGATCGCTATTACGCATCAATACAGTACGAAACCAACGAGGCTCTTGAAAAGGGAAAGGGAACCATCGGAATAGACATGGGCATCAAACATTTTGCAACCACATCCGATGGATTGCAGGTCGAACCTCTGAATTCTACGAGGAAGCATGAAAAGAGGCTGAAAAGGCAGCAGAAGAAGCTGCCAAGAAAGAAGAAGGTATCAAACAACAGGATAAAGCGGATAGCCAGGGTAAGGAAAATACACCGGCAGATCAGGGATGGTATCAGTTCGAAACCATGCTCACATACAAGATGGAGTGGAGAAAAGTAGAACTCATCGAGATCGGAAGGTTTGATCCTTCCTCAAAGATGTGCTCAAAGTGCGGCAATATCAAACATGACCTGAAACTGTCGGACAGGATATACCACTGCAATGTCTGTGGTCTCTCCATCGATCGTGACCTGAATGCAGCGATCAACATCCTCAATATGGGATTGATAAAGGTCGGAAAAAATGTAGGGAGGGGCACTCCCGAATTTACGCCTGTGGAAAGTGCTACGGCGGCGGAACTCCTCAATAGAGGAGGTCTACGAGTTGCCACTCTGTGAAGCAGGAACCCCGATGCTTTAGCTAGGGGAGTATGTCAGAACGACACACTGCGCAGCATTACGAATTTCGTATAAGTAATTCGAGTTTCATTCAGTTAAATATATATTAATGCTAAAAATGAACACACATGGACACGTTAACTGAAGCTGGAAAGGTGGAACCCAACAGGATGACGAGGATTTCAATAAAGACCGAATTACCAGGACCAGAGGCAAGAAAAATAATAGAAATGGACAAAAAATATCTTGTTACCAGCACCAAGTCGCTTCCGGTTGTCGGAAAGAGAGGCAGCGGGGTTTTTGTTGAAGATGTGGATGGCAACGTGTTCCTTGACTTTGCAAGCGGGATCAGCGTCACAAACATGGGGCACGTGCACCCGTACATCACAGAAAAAGTTCAGCAGCAACTCAAGTTGCTCTGGCATTTTGCAGGAACTGATTATTACTACAGGGAGCAGGTTGATGCTGCAAAGCTGCTGACCGAAGTAACCCCTGGAAAATTTGACAAGAAAGTGTTCTTCTCCAACAGCGGTACGGAGGCGAACGAGGCATCACTCAAACTGGCAAAGATACACAGGGGCAGGCAACAGTTTATCGCATTTATTGGAGGATTCCATGGAAGAACACAGGGATCGCTGGCTTTCACTGCATCAAAGTCCACTCAGCATAAGGGGCTGTTCCCATGGATGGGTGGCGTAACCCACGTTCCTTTTCCAAACCCTTACAGAAACCCGTTCGGAATTGATGGCTATGAAAGCCCTGATGAGCTTACAAACCGGGTCCTTGATTACATAGAGACATATGTTTTCAAGATGCAGGTACCGCCTGAAGATATCGCAGCTTTTCTGGTGGAGCCAATACAGGGAGAGGGAGGGTACATTGTGCCGCCCATGAATTTCCATAAGAAGCTTAAGAAGCTGGCAGAGGAAAACGGGATAATAACAATTATGGATGAGGTACAGTCTGGATTCGGAAGAACGGGGAAAATGTTTGCTTCGGAACATTTCGGTGTAGAACCTGAGATAATGTCACTGGCCAAGTCAATAGCGTCTGGAATACCAATGGGCGCATCAGTGGTTAAGGCTGACCTGGACTTCCCACAACAGGGTCTTCATTCCAACACCTTTGGCGGAAATCTCCTTGCATCCGTCGCATGCGTTGCAACTATTGAGGCGATGAAGAAGGAAAGGGCCGTCGAAAACGCAAAAATACAGGGAGAATACATGAAGAAGAGGCTGAACGAACTCAAGGAAAAATATCCACAGATAGGGGATGTCAGGGGAATTGGCCTGATGCTAGCAATCGATTTTGTCAAGGATCAGAGGACAAGGGAGCCGAATGCAAAACTCAGAGACAATGTTGAAATGGCAAGTTACAGGAACGGGCTTCTGCTTCTTTCTACAGGCGTAAGCGCCATAAGGCTGATCCCGGCGCTCAATGTCAACAAGATACAGGTTGAAATGGGAATTGAGACGCTGGAGAAGGCCATAAAGCAATCCCTTTAACCATTAAATTTTTTGGTTTACATAATCTACAAATTTTACTAGAGGGGTTCCCTCTTCCCAGCGAAGAGTGTAATTCCCATCTTTTGTCTTCTGCATTTTTGGGAGAATCTCGTAAGTATAACGAAGATTTCCCTTTGGATTTCCAGGAACCGAGAACAATCTCCAAGAGTCTCCATGATAATTCTTAAGCCGGTAGGCATACGTGATGAAAAGCCCAGATCTTGAGCATTTTTCCTGAAGTCTTTCCGCCTGCTCCTGTCTCTGTCCGGAAGCCTCTGTAAACATCAGGGTGCTTTTTATTGACGATTTTACCTCGATAACCAGTGACATGTCATCCCTGAGAGCTATCAGATCAGCCCCCAGAGAACCTGCCGCCCTTGTAACGTAGAAAGGCTTTTCTTCCAGTGAGAGCAATATTGCCAGTGATTTCTCGTCAGCGTTTCGGTAAATCTTTCTGATGTATGCCGAATTACCGGACAGAAGCGCCGCAAGTTCCCGTTCGTAAATACTGCCGTTCAATTTATCAGACGGTTATCAGTCTGGCTGTATTTTAAAATTTCCGGTTATTCAACAGATTGTTGTGAGTTCTAAGAAGGTCGTTAATTATGTGTTCAACATTCCATGGAAGTATTTATCTCTGGAGTAAAAAATGTCCGGTGTTTTTAGAGTTGCATAACGTGCCGTTCTGACGGTGTTAATATTCCATGAAGATAAGGAAGATAACTAACCTTCCCGCTTATTGCTTGAAACAGAAACATGTTCCTATTGGAGAATACCCGGAAACCTGAGGTCATTGGCTAATATTATAATAGAGAGAGCCAAATCCGGCCAAGCCGATCAAATTAATTAGCAAAAGTGGAAGGGCGACGCTAACACCGTACCGGGTAGAGAAACCGTAATAGAAATAGATGCTTACTGCTGCTTGAAGCAGGAATACGATAGCAAACATCGCGATTCCGAACATTGCCTTTGCCTGAGTTCCCCGGTAGTTTTTTAAATAGCGAGAAATCAGTATAAGCATTATTGCAAAGTCTAAAGTGAGAATACCCAGGTTAGCAATCCACAGAGTTCCAATCATCTGCTTTTCCTCTTTAGTTTTTCCTCAATTTCCTCTATGATATGGTAATTTTTTTCAAAATATGGCGAAATGAAATACGTTTTTCCATATCCATCCCCCTTTGAAATGATCATTCCGTTATCCATAAGTACCTTTGCATGATGTTCCGCTGTTCTATAGTTAATTCCAAGATCATTGCTGATCCTGTTAAGATTCGATGGGTTTCTGCTAAGCTGCGTTATGATTTTCATCCTCATTGGTCCTCCCTTCGTGGCGACAAGGAGCCACCATGCAAGTCTCCTGTGTTCCCCTTCAAAGATATCATTCAATTTACCCCATCGCCAGTAATAGCAATAAAAAAATTAGGTATTTTAAACTATTCAGACCTTCGATATTGAGTTCAACGCTGTGTTGTCGAAATTCTCGCTTATTATCGCGTACTGATCCTGCCCTGTTCTTGAATTGAACCCAATATTGTAGTATTCTATCCCGTATGTTACATTGATGTATTTGAAATCGCTGCTGTTTGAAGCATTCTGCACTATGAACTGGATGGTGGCGTTTACAATTGCCGTGTTTCCGTGCAATGTAACTGCTGGGGGTGCCTCACTATAGAACCATACGGCGCTCCATAGTCCGAAGAACTTGTTCCATGTTGTGTTGATCTGGCTCAGACCGGTGTAGTTACCTTTCAGCGCACCGTTGGCCCAGTGAAGAGTGGCGTTTGTTGCATATTCCTGCATCACCGTAGTATTATCCTCAATCGCGATGTTGTTCCAGTGGCTGAATGCCAGTGAATTTATTGTGTTGTATTCAACCGATTCCTGCGCAAACGATATGTCGCCGGTCCCGACAATGTGCCATATCTCATTATAGATATTCCATTGTCCTCCAGAAAACGCCATGTCAAGGGTGTAGCTTACGTTGATGTACTGCACCTGGCTGTTATTATCAGATGGAGTTAGGATGAATTGATTCACGGAAGTTACATTGGCCACACTACCTGACACGGTCACTGATGGAGGATTGATGGCGTAGAACCATACAGCGCTCCACAGTCCGAAGAACTTGTTCCATGTTGTGTTGATCTGCGTCGTTCCTGTATATGTTCCGGTTAGAGGCCCACCAATCCAGTGTAACGTAGCGTTCGAAGAGTATTGTGTTGATAACAATGTTGTGTTCTCTATCGCAATGTCATTCCAGTGCGAGAAAGCGGCGGCAACTGGGGAAGAGTTTGCCTCCAGATCACTGACGTAAGACTGGGAATATGAAACAATTCCTGATCCCACTATATGCCACACTTCTTTGTTGATTAACCAGTTGTTTCCGGTTTTAATGTAACTAAGAGTGTAGCTTATGTTAAGGAATTGCACCTGTTGCTGAGCCGAGAAGGGGGTCATTATAAATTGGTTTAACGATGTCACAGTGGCATTGTTACCATTGACTGAAACTGTCGGAGGAGATGTCGTGTAAAACCATACAGCGGTCCATAGTCCGAAGAACTTGTTCCATGTTGTGTTGATCTGCGTCTTTCCTGTATATGTTCCGGTTAGTGGCCCTCCCATCCATTGCAGCGTTGCATTTCCCGTATACTCCGACATAACCAGCGTGCTGTTCTCAATGGCAATGTCATTCCAGTGTGATAATGCCTGCTTTAAAACCACAGCACCCTGCTGGTTATCATAATTTGTAACTTCCTGGGCGTAGTTTCCACCGTTGGTGCTAGCTGATGCGTTTGCGGCAGCATATGATGCGTATGCTGCAACGAATGAACCAGCAAAAATCACCGTCAGAACCACAAAAAATACTGTTAGAGATTTAGACTTGTCCATCATTACCGGCTGTACAATCCGAAGGATCAATAAAGGCAATTTTCAAAATTAGGTAAAGATAATGTGCAAATTATATGCAGATATTTCAGGAAAAATGACAGAACAACGTTTCAACATCCATATGCAGAAATTGGATCTTCAAGGAACCCCAATGCTGCTCGCGACCCATTTACCTTAACGGAGAACAGATGGTACATCCGCGAAAAAAATTATAGCTGGTTATTGCATAGGCCAGAAGATGGGTGACTATGTTTATGTTCCAGATGGCGAGAAAGTCAGCAACACAAATATCATGAAGCTCGCTTCAAAGCACGGAATAGGAACCATAAGGGAACTGTATGAACGAGCGGATCGCGATAGGGAGTGGTTCTGGAAAGCAGTGATTGAGGATTGTAACGTAGAGTTC
>JAJYRT010000041.1 GCA_021793945.1 Thermoplasmata archaeon | reverse complement strand
TATCCAGAAACGGAGCCTACCGTATAATAATGTGTACCGTTTGATAACGAAAAAGTCAGGGTATTCGTTGTTGATGATTCAAATGTTCCATTGACTGTTACGGACCAAGGCGTGCCGGATGGGAGACTGAACTCAGTGAACGTGACCGGAAACATTGCTTTACTTCCCACTTCCGTCGAAATTATGCTTACCGTGCCAGATCCGGAATTGTCAATGTACACAAATCCGTTTGACGGGTCATATGCCAGACCAAGAGGTTCCCCGCCCACAGGTATATTTGCGATCACTGTGTTGTTAGCGCCGTTGATCACCGAGACGTTATTTGACATTACATTAACTACATACAAATATTCATTAGATGGGTCAAACATTACGTCTTCTGGATGAGATCCTACCGCAATATTGCTTATTACAGCATTGGTTTTACCATTTATCACTGAAACATTATCTGAATAGGAATCCCCCACGTACACAAATCCGTTTGACGGGTCATATGCCAGACCAAGAGGTTCCCCGCCCACAGGTATATTTGCGATCACTGTGTTGTTAGCGCCGTTGATCACCGAGACACTGTCAGAGGTCACCACATAAATATTTTGATTGGACGAATCGTATGTTATGCCCTGTGGTTCCGAACTCATGGAGACGCTATCGATTACAGCATTGGTTTTACCGTTGATCACGGAGACGTTACTAGAATTGGAATTGCCAACATACAGATAACCGTTGGATGCGTCGAATGCCACGCCAACAGGCGCCCGGCCCACAGGTATATTGGCTACTACATTTTCACTTGAACCACTGATGACTGAGATGTTGTTGGCGGCGATATTGGCTACATACACATTACCATTTGACGGGTCAAACTCAATGCCCTGTGGATCCAGACCTGCAGCTATATTATCAATGACAGTGTTATCTGAACCGTTGATCACTAAGACTTTACCTGAAAAGGAATTGGCTACATACACATACCCGTTTGAAGAATCAAATGTCATTCCAGCCAGAAATGATTCGTTAGAGATGTTAATATTCCCCGAGATCAAAGTATCATTATTTAACATTAAAGTATATTCTACATAACCTGTGTTAAAGTTGCTATTCTGGCTTAACGGACTATTATTACCAACAACTTTTGAATCTAGAAGAGCATTGTCGTGAGAATTCCCCAATGAAATGATCACGGAACTCCCAAGAAGTGCGCAGACAACAAAAAAAACAGATGCCCGTAAATAGAACCCTCTCCTTGATTGGGTATTTTTATTCATAAAAAAAGAATTGTAGATAAGTTATTTATATTTTTTGACGTCATCTTTTTATTTTATATATTTTAGGGATGTTGTCCCTTGTGCAAATTAGTTGATACTATAATGAATATCATGCTGTATGTGAATTGCATAAAAAATGTTGTGTTTAGAGCAAATTAGAAACCCCCTCAGAGCTTTTAAAAAAATGGTTCTTCCAACTTTCTTGGTGGTAATTTTATCTAATTTTTTGATCCATAACATCGCAATCATTCAGGGAAAGGATTCGTTCTAAGCATTTTATCAAGTTTCTCTACTTGTAATCGCCGGAGCACCATGGTGCTTCAGGAGCCTAACAAGAAAAGTTTAAGCGTGTTTTGAGTGGTGGGAGTCAGCTATTTCAGGCTCACTACCAGGATCACTTGAAGATACAATGCACTCACATTTCTGGGGTCCCCCTCTCTGGTTCATAGAAGATTCCCAGAAATTATAATTGTCATAGGCAGTGCTCTGTACGAACAAGCTGGCATAATTACGGATCATGCCCTCCTCGGGGATATCGATCTCCTTTTTCCTTCCCAATACTCACCGAAGTTGAATCCCATAGAATGAGTGGAGGAAAGTAATGGAGCATGCTACCCATAACAGGTATTTCCAGTTGTTGATTGACCTGAAGGGTGCACTTTCAAACCAAATGAGGAGTTGAGAAAGTCATGCGTAATAACTTAAGGCCTTATGTATAAAGCAATTTTTCCCTGAGTATGCCAACAATTATCGGCGTTTCGTTCACGATCCACTTTCTTGCGCGGGCTTCCCTGAGCTTCCTCGTTGCATGGGACCACGCTGCAAGAGATTCCGTCTCGTAAAGCACCACGAATTCCTGATCTCCGAGGCCGTAAGAATAGGTCGTGTATGACCTGACTGATCTTCCCTCGGGATCGGCAAGAGCCATGCCAATGTGCTCTGCCATGATCTTCTTCCTTTCCTCATAATCGAGAAGGTACCATTCAGGCTGCTTGCTCATGGGATACGCAACGAAATACTTCAACGGTGTCTGCTTCAGGGTATCATCGAGGACGCTGTCAGGCTTAAGGTATGGAGAATCCTCGTATAGTGAAATCATGCTATAATTTGGCCTCATATACAGGGAAAATTTGTCATTAAGACTGAATTTCACAGCCTCTATGGTCTCAGGGTAATGAGAGGAATACCAGAAAACAATATCACCGTCAGATCGCAGCGACCTGTATGACAGGTGGTTCACGAGATCACCCGAAAAACCAGCAAACAGATCCTGTGCAGCAATTGACATGGCGTCCCTCTTTTCCTTGGTCAATGAGTAAAAGGATGGCTTTAACCTGAAGGAAATTACCATCATGTAAATCTCTTTGCCGGAAGACATCTTCACTTTATTGCTGGATAATAGTTATTCTTTTTCTTTTATCCAAAGAATGAACTTCACATAGTAAGGGATACGCTGATAAACGGCTTTTTTCAATAATAATTGATTCAAATAGATTATAAATTTGATATATATTATATAAAAGCGATCACTAATTTAATGAAAAATAAAAGCAGGTAAAAAGATATGCCCTTGGTGTTGGGTGGTATCGCTCTTCCGTCTCGTCTCTACTCTACCTCTTCCTCTTGTACAAAGCAACTGCCACACCAATTGCAACAATGGCGGCCGCAATTCCAACTAGGGCATAAAGGTCTATTGGAGACAGAGCAACCGGTGATCCAGAAACGTGCTTGAGATCTATAGTTAGACTCTTTACGCTGCCAGCGGAAAGAGTGAAGTTGTCATAATATGTTACGTAGCCGGAAAGCGATACAGCGACACTGTACGATCCTTGAGTTACCGTGATGTTGAATGAGCCTGACGAGAGGGGAACGTTCTGCCCGTTAATCGTTAATGATGCGCCAGAAGGTGCAACAGTTCCAGTTATGTATGACCAGTGAGAATATGTCAGTGACTCAGTTACATTCGATCCGCTTACCTCAACGCTGAAGGTATGAACACTGGTATAGTAAAGGGAAAGATTTGTAGCAGTAAACGTGTAATTCCCGTTGGCCAAATGGAATGCCAGATCACCGGGCGCGAATGTGCTGTTTTCCATGTTAGTGCCATTAACATACCATTTCACGCCTGCTGGAAGACCAGTTTCGGTAAAAGTTACTGTATGAAGTTCGACAAAATTTACATTCACGATGGCATCATTGCCCGCGACATCTAGCGTACCAGTGTTGACATCGTGAGCATAGGAGCCGCTAGCGCTTACCACGTAGTTGTATGATCCGTTAGCCGCTATAATCTGCAGTTTGCTTCCACTTGTTGTGTATGTAACGTTTCCGAACTGTACTTTCCAGGGTTTGCCGCCAGTGCCTATTGCATTGAAGATCACCACATATTTCTGCTGGACGAATATTATGTCCGTACTATATCCCTGCGCCGTAAGCTGGAATGTCCCGCTTCTTGATAGGGGTTCAACGTGGGTGTTGCTGCCAACGGAATAAGTGTATACACCTCCGGGCAGGCTAAGAGAGATAGACCCATTAGCCGAGAGGTATTCGTTGCCATTTAGATCGAGTTCCATATAAGAACCAACTGGTAGACCACTCGCCACAAATCTTGCCTGATATGTGGATTCTAGCGTAAAGGGTACATTGATCTGAAGTTGCCCCCCGGAAACTATAAAATTCCCCGAGTCAAACACCGGAACATAGCCATTTGACCCTTTTACTGAATACTGGTAAACACCATCTTGCAGATAAAGAGTAAGCGCTGGCATTTCTGAAGTTGAGATAAAACTATATGCAATTCCACTTACATTAATTGTTACAGATTCTCCGAAGGGAATTCCCTGCGGGAAAAACGTAACTGGAACCTCAGACAAAGCAATGAATGTTATGTTGAGATACTGGGAACCGCTGATACTGATGTACCCAGTCTCTGGGCTAACTGCATAACCTGATATCTCTCTTACCACATATTTGTATATCCCGTTTGTCAACTGTATCGAAAAGGAACTTGAGGATGAATTAAAGCTCTCATCTCCGATGGATATGCCCCATGTGTTAAGCGTGCTTCCAAAAGTAATTCCACTTTCGCTGACTATTAGCTTATAAGTCTGCGGAGCGGGATTATCTGAATAAATTAGTGCACCCTTATACGTGCTTAAGGAAGAATATACAGGAGGGTCTGTGAAATTCACGCTAACTGCTTCTGGTGAACCCTGAACCACGATGCTTCCTCCACTGTTTGACGGAAAGTAATTGATCACCCCACTTGCAATTGAGTACAGATAGGTACCATCAGGCTCATAAACTGATAAATTTGTCCCGTTGGAAATGTAGTTCAACCCATTAATGGATACGTTCCATACACTTCCATCCGGAAGTCCTGATTCTACGAAGTTTATCTTGTATTCAGTAGTTTTTTCCATCGAAAGATATTCGGTTACGCTGTTTCCGCTGACTTGAATAGTGCCGGATGTAACATTTGAAAAATACCCTGCTGGAGAATATACATAATACTGATAAGTCCCATTAACCACGGTAAATGAAATAGCGGTGCCAGTAGACTGGATAATGTTTCCTCCCATGGAGATCCCCCACGTATCTCCGGTTGGCACTCCGCTTGCCTCAAAGGAGACTTCGTAGTTTGATTTAAAAAACGTAACCTGTTCCGTGGTATTGCTGCTCACATCTATGGAACCTGAAGAGACAGAAATCTCATACCCCTGAACTGGTGAAATCGAAAAAGTGTGCGTTCCACCAACTGATGTGAATGAAATAATGTTGGACGTTGAATTCATTGCTGTCCCATCGAACACAATTTCCCAGAATGCTCCCTGACTCAATCCATTTTCTTGAAACTTTACCGTATACGTCTGTGTATTTGTGAAACTAATGTTTGCCTGGGCCACACCGCTGCCTGTTACGACCAGAGTGCCAGTTGAAGGGACGGGTATATAATTGGTTAAAGCAAAAACAGAATATCCATAACTTCCCATCGGCAGCGATATGTTCAGGTGCCTGGAAGTTGACGAATACGTGTTTCCATCCAGCAGTAAACTCCAATTGCTTCCAGCAGGAAGTCCGCTTTCAACAAAAGAAGTTGGGTAAGTGACCACAGGGCTAAAGCTTACATCATTAACTGAAGATGTGTACAGGAGCGTAGAAGCGCCAAGTGAAATGACCGATTCTGATGTGGAGTATCCAATGGGCGGTATGATTTTTAAGCTACCAGAAGATGCTGGCAACACTACGCTTATGCTGGATCCTGTTGTGTCGTATGTAATATTATCAAAAGTTATACCCCACTGCGCATTTGTTTGAAGCCCGTTCGCGTTTACAGTTAGATTAACCAATGCGTTATAGGAAGACAGAATAGGAGTAAAGGAGTCCATATTAGTTCCCGAAAAGAGGAAATTACCATTGGCAAATGCTGAATCCGAAACCTGACCGCTTATGTATAAGCTATCCTTATTTAGAACTCCATTTGAGAGGTTGCTGATCTGAGTTCCCTTTCCGCTTTCGTTACCCACATATATGGAACCAGAGATGTTGGCGACGAAATAGGGGTTGTTAAGATTCAGGATGTTTGTGGCTCCCGTTCCATCGTGTGGCAATCTCGCAAGTTCCGTACCATTCATAAAATAAAAATTCCCCGCGAGGAATGCCCCGAACTGGTTTGAACCGTCAACAGAATCGGATACAATAGGAAAAGTGCCTGGAACTTTCTTAGTAGTGTTTGCTGATTCATTGTACAGGTAAGCGCCTGTGCCAGAAAGTACAAGAAACTCACCGTTCCCATATACGCTAAATGCTCTGTATGTTAATGTACCGAACTGTGATGTGAGGTTGATGAATTTTTCGCCCACAAGAACTCCAACCTGGGCGGGTAAGTTTGGATTTGTGGCAGATGCTTCAATCAGAAGAAGGTCAGAACCTCCATATGACATCGAGATAAGCGAGGATGCCATGGATCTTGAAGTCCACTCCGAAGGCAAATATTGATTTAGTGACTGAACTGTTCCATTTGAAGGGAAGTAGCGTATTACATTCACTCCACCTGAAGGTACGTACCAGTTTCCTCCAGCGTAGAAAGAATTTTTCGCATATTGCACAAATGAAAAGTACCCATTATTCCCATTTTCTATGGTTGTAACGGCATTGCCGTTATCTCCAATTGTGAAAAGTCCATTCCCTCCCGCAAGCACAGACACATTTCCTTCAGATGCGATTTGCCCGCTCCAGAAGAGCCCGCTTGAGAGTAATTCGCTGCCCTCCTGGCTGGAAAGCGTCCATATGCTACCTTGTTTCTGAACAAAATAAACCATAATGTTCAGTTGCTGTCCCGCGACTGTGATGCTTCCACTTGATGGAAATCCAGAAAAACCATTAACGGGTGTTAGCGTAAATCCATAGGTTCCGTTCTCGAGGCTGATGGAAATCTGCGAAGTAAGCGAGGAATACGTCTTACCACCGAGACTTATAGACCATAGTGTACCAACTGATAGTCCGTCCTCTATAAATACAACAGAATATGCGGCCCTGGTCCACCCAATGAAAACAGTAGAACCGCTGTTAAGATTGGTGACATCGACTGACCCTGAGGAGATGTTGGAATAGAAATTCTGGTTTTCACCTATCACGTACTGATATGTTCCTGGAATCTCATAAAATGTAATGCCTGCTCCCACTGATGTTTGGGTGACTCCATTGACGGTAACAGACCACGTGGTTCCTACCGGAAGACCGGAGCTTAGGAAGTACAGCGGGTACTCTGTATGCATTGATATTTTTATCAGCCCCAGCTGAACGTCAGAAAACGATCCTCCTGCCACGATAATGTTGTTACCCATCGCTGAAATACTGTTCACATTTCCGAAATACCCCGGTATGTAGGAGGAGAGGGATTGCGAAAATAGGAATGTCATATTCACTGCAATAAGTTCAGGTATGCTGCTTCCAATGGATGAATTGTAACCTCCGAGGTACACTGTCCCATCGCTGTAACTTATTGACGTTACGTCAAACGTGTAGTCGGCAACAAGGTTGTCATAATTCCTGATGCCTGTAGTTGAGTTGTATGACAGAAGAATTAGCTTGCCGTTGGTAGCGTTGTTTCCTGCAATGTAAATAGTGCTTCCAGCAGAAGTCAGGGCCTGGAAGGAATTATATGTATAGCTATAAGGAGCGTTATAATCTGATCCTATGCCTTGTATAGGAGTATAGGAAGAGCCTATCTTTCCAAAGTAAAGGCCATTGCTTGTAGAGATCATCGCATAAACGCCAGAAGAACTGCCAATCATGCTGGAACCATACATGGTTGATGACCGCAGGTTGGCTGGGAGAATTCCCGTTATATTCGAAGCATGGTCACCTGCTGGAGAGTAGGAATATAAAATTGGGTTTGCACTTGATGTTTCATTATCTACACCCAGTAATATAAGTGAAGAATCATTTGCCGCGTCTTCCACAAAAGATGATCCAGAGTTATAGAGAGAACTCGGGAAATATCCGGTATCATTGGTAAGATTGTTCTTTGAAAGGTTGTACTGATAAAGAAATACCCCATCATTTGGCGCGTAACTCTGTCCAACGACATATGCGTTATCACCTATATAGGCAGAGTCCAGGAAAAACCCCTGGAATGAGCTAGGCGGGGCAGAAACGAGGCTGTTATTTTCAAGTGCCACTCCGTTACCTCCTGGAATGACAAAGCCCAGTGGCGTTGCCGAAACGACGCCTGTCCAGTAATTTGGATAGGAATTACCTACTGGATCACTATAGTATGATACCATTGATGAGGAAGGATTTGAAAAATTGAACTTTACGAGTTCGCTGGTGGAATTCAGGTAGTTCCAGCCAACAAGATAGTCAAAGTTTGGAAGTAATACATTAAGGTTGTCAAAGAAGCCTGAGACATAACTACTCTGATTTACTGTATTCATAGATGTGGTGTTAAGGTCATAGAGACCAACGTAATTCATGGTATTGTAGTCAGTTGCATTGTACGTTGCTATCCATACATTGCTGCCATGACTGAAAAGTTGTGTGACTGCAGCCCTAGGTGGCAATCCTGTCGAAATATTGGTCAATTTTCCAGTGGAAATATCATATTTGGCAAAGTACATTGTTGAATTGATATTTGCAGTATAGTTTACCCCACCAATATACAGAGACCCGGAACTGTATATGACGTTGTCGGGAACAAGCGATTCAAATTGGTCAGGAGATGAGGATGAGGAAAGTTGAACAAATTGTCCGGTGGAAGTGTTAATGGATCCGAAATATGGAAAGTACCCATTATTTCCGTTGAAATTGTAACCGACATCGCCTGAAAAATAAATGAGGTCACCATACTGAAAAAGTGCGTCGATTGAGGCATTGCTCGGAATCTGGCTTGAATAATTGTAATAATTTTTTGTAGAAATATTGTATTCCTGCAGATAAGTGCCTGTCTGAGTATTTTGTACAAAAAATAGATGATTTTTCAGGCTAAAGTTGTATGTAAACGCAAGGCTCCATAATCCACTTGGAGCAAGGCTGGACTCGTCATGCACACCAGTAGAGTTGTAAAGATATAGATTATAGGTATTTGAAGAAGAGTTTAGCAAACTTATATAAATACCGTTTCCTGCTGTAACTTCTGAATCAAAGCCAAAAAATGATATTCCATAAAATGTGTATATAACCTCGGGATTGCCAAGGGAATCGTTTGTCCTTACGAGGATCATGTTCCCACTCTGCTCCTCCCCAATTATGTAAAGGTTTCCCGCATAATATGCACCATCCCAAGGCTGCCGCATGTATAATTTTGATTCGTTCATAGTAACGGCATTTAGATCAGTAAAGTTAGCAAAGTATGACATTCTTTGGTTTGCGGGGTTTCCGGCCGATGCGTATCTATTTGAGATATTACCATTCACGCTGGGGGACATGTGTGAAGCAGAATTTACACCTGTAAGACCCATTGAGGAGACTATTAAAGTTAACAATACTACTCCCACTAATATTTTTGTAGAAGACCGCATATGATTATAATATCTGTGTATATATAAACGTTTCATAAGAATGGTACTTGAGGCCTTATGAATTCAGTAAAACACGATCAATCCCACTTTCATGCATGATCTTGATCTTCTATAAAACCAAAATTTTTCAGGTTATAATCGCTAATCTACACGGATGCTTTCGTTACTGATTCGCTGTCTTAAATTACAGGTAACCCTTATTTTCTTTTTTCCAAAATCTTATGCATGGATAGTTGCATTAATTCCCGGAAAGATATATGCTTCAAATCCATATCTAAATGATCAACAAATACACTAGAAGATTTGTCGATATTCTAGGAGCTAAGAACGAAAAACAGCATAACTAAGGCCTGGTTCCAGCCAACAGCAATGGAAATAAATAAAACTATAGGAAGATAACACGGAACAAGCATATCAAATATTATTATACATGTATTAAGACTGAGATGCTTAAATTCTTCCCGCGCATGATGCACTGCATCACTGATCTTCAGTGCATCGGGGATGAGGTAAATGGCAAATATAGCAATAGATGCGGGAAAGAAGAAAAGCTATTTCGCTGTTGAACAGGGTGGAAGCGTCGTAAAAGAGTGTTATGTCAATACGGACAAAGAATCATTCTCATCAATACTTGAGAATATCCTGGATCCAGTGTTGTGATGGAAGCAAGCAGCACCATAGACAGGATTGTACCTTACGTGGAATATTACACCTCAGACATAACCGTGGCGCATCCCATGAAGCTGAAGGTGATCTCACAGAGCATGAAGAAGACGGACAGGAACGATGCCCATATACTTCTGGAACTCGACAGACTGGGATATGTACCGGAATCATATCTACCCCCTGTGGACTCCGGAGATCAAGGGAACTGTACAGGAATCATGCATTTCTTGTCAAGCAGAGAAAGCTGTCAAGAACCGCATCAGGGCTCAGTCCTACAGGCTGGGCATTGACTTCAGGAATTTCAACAGAAAGACGGATAATGATCTCAGATCTGCCAGCGCTGTTCTCAATGTCCTCGTCAATGATCTGGAATCCCTGAACCGTGAGATACGAGAAATCGATAGGATCATCGAGGAGACCGTCAAAACCAGTCCCAGTGCATCCCTTCTCTACACCATACCCGGCATAGGTTATTATGGTGCCCTTGCCATAGCGTCTGAGATTGGTAACATATCCAGATTCCCCTGTGAGGACAATATATTCTCATATGCAGGTCTGGTACCAGGGATACTCCAGTCCGGAAACTCGGAGTGAAAGGAGCACATTGCAAAGGGTAACACATTCCTGAAGTATCGCCTGGTTGAATGTGTGCAGATACAGCTTATGAGGGATGAACCTTCACCAATCAAGGATGCGTATGAGAGAATTGAATCCAGGTCCGGAACATAGCAGGCGAGGATTGCCGCTGCAAGACACATGCTCAAGGAGAAGCGGAATTACGATGAATATCTGAAGAAGAGGAGAGGGGTTTGAATTGAACCTGCTGCATACAGCGTAGTTAAGACTAAACCCCCCAAACTCTGAAGAAGGTCAGAGTATGGCCATGTCTTGAATAGTAGAACTTCAGAAATACCAGAAACGTAAATAAGGGAGGTTAGGATAAGATCATTGCGAAGAATTTAGCGTAGTAGTCACATATAACAACTACAACAAATGTCATAGGTGAAAAAGAATGGCGAAAATCATTAGGTGTCCCAAATGCGGAGCAGAGTTCAAGAAGCCCATATTTGGGCAGAAGAGGGTTGGAATAGGTTTGGGGTTTACTGCGCTGGGCGACAAAATAACCTGCCCAAAATGCAGCTATCAGGCAGTTGCAAGTGAATTTGAGGTAGTCGGAAAGTAAGTTGCTACAAGGTGACAAATCTGGACCTGACGGTTGAGCATCTTTCTTCCGGATACGGAAGAAACGAGATATTGCACGATCTGACATTCCGGATCAGCGATCCCGGAATCCAGGTCGTAATCGGCAAAAACGGGGCAGGGAAAACAACTCTTTTCAGGACTTTGCTCGGCCTTCTGAAGCTTAGAGCCGGTACCATAACTTACAATGGTTCAGACCTCCTGGATTCCAATACAAAGCTTGGATATCTCGGGCACTCACTTGCAATCCCCATGGGGTTCAGCGTGAAGAAGGCTCTTGAGTTCTACGCGATGCTGGAGGGGCTGGACAGCTCTGCTGTACGCGACGTGGCCACTAAACTCGGATTGAATGCCATAATTGATGCAAAATTTGTCACTCTCAGCCAAGGACAGAAGAAGAGGGTTTCGCTGGCCAAGTGCTTCCTTGCAGAGAGAGATGTGTACATTTTTGATGAACCTACCACAAATCTCGACCCTGAGATGGCAGCTGAGATCAGGGGCATCATAGAATCACTGGCACGGGACAGGATCATTCTGTATTCCTCACACAACCTGTATGAGGCAAATGAGCTCGGTACAAGGGTGATAGCCCTGGATAATGGCCGGATAAGCTACGATGGCAGGATAGATGGCATCAGGCGAGGAAAATACCTAGTTGGGATAAAGGGCACAGGCTTTGAGTCCGTTTCTCCCAGACCAGAGAAAAGGGGAGAATACTATGTGTATGAGGTGTCCGATGCATCAAGAGTCGGGGACTTGATTCAACAGCTGATTAACCAGAATGTCAGGATTTTTGAAGTAAAGGAGCTAAGCAACCCGCTGGAGACCCTATATGACAATAACCAATGAAGCTTATAGGGCAGAGTGCACCATCAATGTGCTGTTTAACGCCAGCCTTTCGAAGAAAAGGTGAGGCTCGTGAGCAGATTTAAGGGCCAAAACAGGACGATTGAACTTTCCGTGGTCAACATACGCCGTTCCAATGGATCGGTCTATGGGCAGAGTTATTTTCTGGTTGGCTTGGGAATCTACGTACTTTTCGTTTTACTCCTGCTTACCATTGGTCCCACGCCACAGTCCGCGAGCAGAGCATTGAGCAGTGAGGGAAGCGTTGGAGCCACCAGCGTCAAACAGTATGTGCTGATTACCCTAGTGCCTTTTCTGCTTCCTCTTATGACAGTAATATCAAGCACAGGCGTAACTTACTTCATATCCATAGACAGGACAAATGGTGTTTATGAGTATCTTATGGGATCTCTGAAGGTAAGGATCAGGGACATTTACTTTTCCTTCATTATAGCTGACCTGAGTTTCATAGCATTGACTCTTGCCATTGACGTACCGGTATCTCTTTTCGTGTTTTACCTGGTATCCGGCTATATACCTTCATACTTCATATCGCTCATACTCATTTACTCGATACCAACAGCATTCCTCTCCTCTCTCCTCGGGGTGCTTGCTATCCTGAACTGGTCGGCAATGTCGAAAATGTATCCAGGCATAAATGCACCGGGCGGGATTGGCACAATTGTTGGATTCGTCGGGCCCGTTGCGTTCCTGCTTTTTGATACCGTCAAAGGTGGAGGACTGCTGGATTCTGCACTTTTCACCGGAATAATGGGGTGCATATTCCTCATAGTCCTCTATATTTCCGTCAAAGGAGTATCCAATGAAAAAATGCTAGCATCTTGACTCCCCTTTATGTGTTAATTCGCCGGTCAAAACATCTTTCTGGCCAGTTCTGCCCCCTGGACAAGAGACTTGAGCTTCTTCAGGGCAATGCTCCTGGGAACCGAACCCATGTTCTCGAATGTCTCAAACCCGCAATCAGTGCCACCCAGCACTTTCTCAGCGCCTATGGAGTCGATGGAGGCCACGTTTGAGAGCCTGAGTGCAATAGTCTCCGGTGTCTCGACAAAAGGGCTCTTTACGTCAACGACTCCCACAGCATACCTCATGCCAGACGGCCATCCGTGATCCTTAACGTACTTCCTCAATTTTATTGGATCTCCCTGATGTCTTCCGTTTGCCATCTCCCCTACCAGCGTTCCAACCTTAAGTCTTGTGATCTCAGGCAGAACTTTCTCGTACGGAGGATCGGACATGTGCGAAGCCACATAGTTCCCAT
>JAJYRT010000040.1 GCA_021793945.1 Thermoplasmata archaeon | reverse complement strand
GGTGTTATTTTGTATTTGGATTTCTTGAGGGACTGGATGTATTCCTCTTTCTTCATTTTGAATGTATTTTGGTAAACCTAATAAGCTTTATCACTTAATAGTAAGGTGCGATTTCCATTAACAAGGAACTTAGGGCTCCGGTGGAAGAGTTATTTTCAAATAGCCCATGCAAATTCGATCCTGAAGAAAATGGAGTGAAAGCATGAAATTGTTTGGCATAACTTCACCATCTACTGGATCAGGAAAAACCAGCATAACCCTGGGCATATTGAGCAATCTCAAAAATGCCACATCGTTCAAGATAGGCCCCGATTACATCGATCCAATGCTTTCTTCATCCGTGTCAGGTAACAGGGCCCACAACATTGACAGGTGGATACAGGGGAGGCAGTTCAGGAATTCCTTCCTCTCGTCTGCATCCGGATATGATTATGGAGTGGTGGAAGGAGTGATGGGATTTCGTGACTCAGGTATGGACATTGATCTGAGCACGTATTTTTATTTCAAAACGCTTAATATTCCATATTTGCTGGTAATTGACGTATCCAGGTTGGCCGAGTCAGCATACTATATCGCTTCGGGTTTCCTGGGAAAAAACGCGCTTGGTGTCATAATAAACAACTACTATTCGGAGAAGCACCTTCAGATGGTCTCGAAGCCCTTTGCAGACCACGGAGTAAGAATAATAGGCGCGGTGCCCCACAGCGAAGCCATATCTATTCCTGAAAGGCATCTCGGGCTCTACATGGGAAACGAGGTGGGTGATCTCCAGGGAAAAGCCAGAGAGATCGGGAAATATATCAACATGGATTTCCTGGAGTGTGTCCCCGATGTAAAATACCACGCTGACCATACCGTTAACCGGATAGAAGGTTCTTCATCCATATGGATCGCGCAGGATAATGCATTCAGCTTTTACTATGGTTCAACCATGGGTTTCCTTGAAAGAATCGGGAACATTAACTATTTCTCCCCCATCAGGGGAGAAGTCCCAGAAAACCCTGATTTTGTTTATTTTGGGGGCGGATATCCAGAACTGTACGCAGTTGACCTTTCTGCTGCCTCATCCCTGAGATTGGCAATCAGGAACCTCTCGGAATCCGGCATACCCATCATAGGTGAGTGCGGGGGGCTTATGTATCTTGAAAACAGCCTGAAAGTCCAGGGAAAGATCTATCCAATGGCAGGTGTTTTCCCGGGAAGCTCAGAGATGACGGGACGGCTTACCCTTGGGTATACCGAACTATCGGTCGTTAAAACCAACCCGCTGTTCAGGGAAGGTGAGAGTGTTTACGGACACGAGTATCACTACAGCAATATTACCGATGACACGCCAAAGACCATGAAGAACGTAAGGGGTAGGGGCATAGAAGGCATGGATGGTATGGTGTCGCATAGTACCATTGGTTCATATACCCATCTGGATTTCGAGAGATACGGAAAAAGGATCAGGAAACTCGTTAAACCTCGGTGAGGAATGCCAGGTACGCCAGGTAACTTTCATAGAGGTCCTTCTTGCTCACGAGTTCGAAGGGGGAATGCATTCCCAGGACCGGTGGGCCGGCATCTATAACCGGTATTCCATATCGTGCAATGTCCTGCGCGACTGTCCCACCCCCGCCTTCGTCAACCTTTCCCATGGTCCCGAACTGGTACTTCACTCCTTTATCTGAAAGTACCTTCCTTATGTGAGCAACGTATTCCGATGGTGCTTCTGAGCCGGAATACTTTCCACCATAACCAGTATATTTTGCTATCACTATGCCTTTCCCCATTCGTGCCGCGTTATGATCGTCATGAACATCCTTGAAGCTTGGATCCATTGCAGAATCCACGTCAGCGCTGATCGCCCTGCTGTTCCTGAGAACCCTGTAAAAATCGGTCATGCTATAGTCAGGACCAACTTTCCTCAGTATGGAATGGACAACTGATTCGATCATATTGCTCATCGATCCGGATATGCCATAACCGCCGATTTCCTCCTTGTCATAGAAAATGGCAAGCGAACTGTATCTTGCGCCGCTGTTTTCGAGAAGCGCCCTGAAGGTCGTGAATGCAGATGCCCTGTCGTCATGGCCATATCCTGCGATCATGGAATTGTCGAACCCGCTGTATCTTGGACCAAATGCGGGTACAAGGCTCAGGTCCGCGGAAGCGAGATCCTCTTCCTCAATTCCGTATTTCTGTTTAAGCAAAGCGAGTACATTGGATTTTACCGGATCCTTCTCGGCATTGCCTGCCGATATGCCGACAATGAGATTCATTTCCTCTCCTTCAATTCCATCTATCAGCTCACGCTTGAACTGTTTTTTCGCGAGGTGGGGGAGGAGGTCAGGTATCACAAATACGGGTTCAGATCGCTTATCTCCAAGCCTGATGCTGATCACCTCGCCCGATTTCAGCACGACCTGTCCGTGAAAAGCCAGTGGCACGTTGACCCACTGATATTTTTTTATTCCGCCATAATACTGCGTTTTCATCAACGCTATACCGGTGTCTGAATCCTCATACAGTGGCTTCGGCTTGAGGTCTACCCGCGGGGAGTCAATATGCGACGCCAGAATCCTGAATCCGTCATTGAAGACGTCTTTCCCGATAGACCCTGCAATCAACGCCCTGTTACCCAGTTCCTGAAAGAAAAACGAACCGTATGGGAGAGTGGTGAATTCATCGAGGCTCTTGTAGCGAAAAGCCCTCAGCTTTTCCCTCAGGTATGCTACGACCTCAGTCTCCGTCTTGCAGTTTTCGATGAAATCCACATATGAATCGGAAAAACCCTCTATTTTCTCCTCGACTGTTATTTTACCGCTTTCCCCTTCGTCCTCAAGCATAGCCATAGTGCATCTATGCTGCAAGTATTAATATTTCTCGATACATATTTATGTATGTCCTGCAGCATGCAACTGTTCCAGAAGAGCAAATCTTGGGTCTTCCTTTTGAATGGTTCGAAAATGAAATTCAAATCTTAATAACTACAAAACCATGTTGAAAATAATGACATTCGAGAGGGTGAGGGGTTTCAGGGATCATTACCCGGAAGACATGATGCCAAGAAAGAAAATATTCAAGGTTGCAGAGGAAAGCGCTGAATCACTGGGGTTCAAGAAAGTTGATTTTCCAAGCCTTGAATATCTCGATCTGTATCGCCTCAAGTCCGGCGAGGAACTTGTTGGGCAGACATTTTCCTTCGTGGACAAGGGAGGCAGGGAAGTTACTATGATACCTGAAGCAACACCCTCCGTTGTTAGAATGATAACGGCACGGAAGGACCTCATCAAGCCTATTCGCTGGTACAGCCTCCCCAAAATATTCAGGTATGAAGAGCCACAAGCTGGAAGATACAGGGAGCATTACCAGTTCAATGCTGACATATTTGGAACAGATTCACCAGAAGCTGACGCCGAAATAATAGGCCTGGCGGGAATGATCCTGGACAGACTTGGGCTGGACAGGAGATATGAATTAAGGATCAGCAGCAGGCCGCTCCTCGAATCAATACTGGATTCAGTTGGCTGCAGGGATGTGCCAGCTGCCTTCGGCGTGATTGACAGATTCAGGAAGATAGGCAGGGATGAGTTTTTTTCTGAGATGTCAACAACCGGTATAGACACTGATCACACAAGTCTGCTATACAGCATGATCTCGCATACAGTGGAACCCGGAAAAATACATGACGTCACGGGAGGCCTCACAAGCGCCTCCGTTGGCGTCGAAATATCGAGGCTGCAGTATATTGCCGATCTCGTTTCGAGAATGATCCTTTCAGCCGTGAAGATTGACCTTTCCATAGTGAGAGGGCTTGCGTACTACACCGGAGTGGTGTTTGAGGCATATGACGTGATGGGAAAGCACCGAGCAATACTTGGAGGCGGCAGGTATGACGGGCTTGCTGCGTTGATGTCTGAACAGGATATCCCTGCTGTGGGATTTGGCATGGGAGATGCAGTCATAGAATTGCTCATGAAGGAGGAGGGAAAATGGGTTTATGCAAACGAAAAACCATTATTCTATGTGTGCTGTACAAGACCAGAATCGAAAAGATATGCCTTTTCCGTATCCAGTGAAGTGAGGGGTGGGGGAGGCGAGACCATAGACGACCTTTCTAACAGGGGGCTCTCTGCGCAGCTCAGAAATGCTGCCGGGGAAAAATGTGATTATGCGGTCATAGTGGGGGAGAGGGAGGAGAAGTCCAAAACTGCGACGTTCAGGAACCTTGTCAGCGGCGAACAGAAAGAGATAGAGTATGGAAAAATAGGGCAGTACGTCAGGACGCTGAAGGACAAAACCGGAAATGGGTCCTGAATAACCTCTGCAGAAGAACTTTCATGTGAAACGCGCTTCAGAGACGTGCCAGAATTAACGAAAAATTATTAAGCGTCCAAAAGCTTAATGTTTGGGTTTGAGATGTCTATAGCTTTTGTTCTGATCAGCACGGTTCCGGGAAAGGAGCATGAGGTCTACAACAAGATATCAAAGATCAACTACGTTGTTGAGATTCACCCGCTTTTCGGGGAATATGACCTCATAGTGAAGATCGATGCCAAGGATTATAGCGAACTTGGTAAAATTGTGGTGGACCAGATAAGAACTATAGAAGGCGTTATAGATACTAAGACCTTAACAGGAATCAAGCTTTGAGGTGAATGATTGAGTAGTCTAATTCTTAATTGGCAGAGTTTCGTATTGGTGATGTTAGGGCTGATGGCAGTTGCGCTTTTTGTCCTTGGCGTACTTACCGCTTACTTCGGCAGCGGAAAGAGCAGGACTGTTGGGGCAATACTGCTTGTGCTTGGTATAATTGTGGCTGTCCTTGACATATTTGTCATAGACCACATGTATTTCAAGCTGGATTTCATAAATGAGATAGTCTATCCGGCTGTTTTCTACATAGTTGCAGCAGCAGTCGGGGCGGTGATTGGCCTTCTCGTATTCCTTGGCGCCATAATGAAAACCTGATTTTTTCCAATATATTTTAATCATCTTTGTATTTTCCATTCAACATGGCTTTTAATTCTAGTGAATTTGTAGAATCCGCAAAAAAGCAGATATCAAATGAACTTGTGGGGAGGGGTATACTGGCCTGCTCTGGCGGCCAGGACAGTACCCTGCTGGCGGTAATCGCCAATGAGGCTGCGGGGGACAGGATACTATCCGTATTCATAGACACCGGCCTGCTAAGGGAAGGCGAAGTCGACAGTGTAAGGAAGACCTTCTCCAGCTTTTCGATCAACTTCAGGGTAATAGACGCATCTGAAGAATTTGTTTCTGCCCTGCGCGGAGTAACGGACCCTGAACAGAAGAGGAAGATAGTTGGGAACAAGTTCATTGAGATATTCGAACGCGTAGCTGCCGAGTACGGCGCAAATACATTGCTTCAGGGAACAATAGCCCCAGACTGGATCGAGAGTGGCGGAAAGATCAGGGATGTTATCAAGAGCCATCATAACGTCGGCGGGCTTCCTGAAAAGATGAAACTGAAGCTGCTCGAACCCCTGCGCGACCTGTACAAGGATGAGATCAGGGAAGTCTCAAGATTCCTTAACATTCCAAGGATAATACAACCATTTCCGGGCCCCGGACTCAGCGTCCGAATAATGGGGGAAGTAACTAAGGAAAGGCTGGAACTCCTCAGGAAGACAACAAAAATAGTTGAAACGTCAATTGAAAAATGGTATGCAGGAAGCGATGATCTCCCATGGCAGTTCTTTGCCGTACTCCTGCCCATAAGGACGACAGGAATCCATGGCGACAAGAGGACATACGGATACACCGTTGCCATCAGGGCCGTAGACACCCTTGATGCAATGTCAGGGACATTTTCAAGGCTTCCCTACGATCTTCTGGACTCGATGTCCACGTCCATAACAAATGAGGTAAAGGAGATAAACAGGGTAGTTTTTGACGTTACTAACAAGCCTCCAGGAACGATTGAGTGGGAATGATCGCCATGGATCAAAAAGAGACGGAGCCGCCTGATCAGTCATGTTGATAGTAAAGAATGCAGCCAGCCTCGATTTTTCTTTTGTTCCCGGTAACCTGCCGGCAAGGGAAGCAGAGCTCGAAATGCTAAGGAATATAATCATGGAACCCCTGAAAAGCGGGGTGTCCTCAACCATCATAATTTACGGCCCATCGGGAACAGGAAAAACAGTTACCGCAAAATATCTCCTGAGAAGCGACCCCAAGATTATAACAGTATATGAAAACGCTCTTTCGTTTGGCAGCCTGAAGTCCCTTCTCGTTGATGTTCTCCTCAAGATGGGAAAGGTTGTCCAGGATAAGGGCGTAACGTACCAGCAGATTTTCAGGATACTCAAGGGGCATATATCACAGAGCGACGGGAAGATGCTTGTAGTGATAGACGAGGCTTCCGGGATCATGAAGTCTGACCCAGAGGGGTTTTACAACCTCATACGGGCAGAGGAACTGTATTCCGCAAAACTGTCATGCATACTCATCTCCATTGATGATCCAACAACATACCTTACGGGAAAGCAGCGAAGGGCCTTTGGAGTCTTCTCATCAATCAGGTTCATGCCGTACTCTGAAGCTGAACTTGAGATGATTGTGAATGATAGGGCAAGAACAAGCCTGCACAGTGGATCGTATACGCAGAACATAATCTCGGAGATAGCACTGATCGCCTCCAGGTTTGGAAGTGCCAGAGTGGCAATCGAGCTTCTCCAGAAATCAGCTTACATTGCACAGTCCAATGGGACAGATACTATTACACCGGAGGATGTGAGATCCGCCAAAGCACTCATAAACCCGTATGTGACCGAGAGCAAGCTTTCCGATCTCAACACAGATGAGCTGATCGTGCTTATGGCAATATGCCGGAATCTATTCGACAATCCCGAAACAGACATATCCAGCACATATAGCACTGCCAGGATTATTGCGGAGACCCATGACTATGATGTGCCTGATCTCCAGAAAATTTACAGGGTGACCAGCAAGCTTGAATCTGTTGGAATGATTGACAGCCGCATTTCAGGAAAAGGCGACAGAAAGGGAGTCAGCAAATCAATTTTCGTGAATGATATCCCGGTAAAGGTTCTTTTTGAGAAGATTGATGACATGATCAGTAAGGCAAGATAACCTGTGGGTCCTTTGCACTGGACACGAGGAAATCAAAGCTCTCAAAGGAGCGCTTCAGGTATTTAAGGTAGAAATTCCTGTCTATTCCGGTAGATTTTTCAGGCAATTGCAAAATGCCGTGCTTCCTGTCGCTCACTATGACCCGGATCGATTCACCCGGCATTATGTCATCACCCGATGAGGAGAAGAATTTCATCGCAGCACGCTGCAGGTTGTTCACCCTGTATTCTTCCATGTGCCTGCTCACCCTTGTCTCAATAGCAAAATCATACAGGCTGAATGTCGCCAGTTCCCGTACGTATCTCCGTTCCAGTGCCTTGAGATCCCCCGCCATGGACAGTATCTCGGTCCTGTTTTTGCAGTTCCTGAAGATATCAAGAGCCTCCATCTGGAACTTCCTGGCAAATGCAGGGAAATCGTTCCTTCGGACCTCAAGCCCGCGCACCTTGAAAGTGCCATTCTTCCTTCTCCCCAGATAGCGCCCCGGCGATCCGAGCCCGTTTTTTCCCTTAAAGAACGCTATCCAGCTGTACTCTCCGTCTATTACTATATCTATGCGAGTCTTTTCCTTTATCTCCTTCAGGAGTCCATCAATGTCACCGTTCCCGCTAAGCCACAGCGAGTCGACTATGCCATGTATGACGTGAAACCCATATTTTTCAGCCAGTTTCATTGCAGTTGAGAATGCCCACCTGCCCATTGCAGTTATTGCTTCATGAACCTCGATCCTTCCGAATTTGGCATTCTTGTACCCTGTGTATCCGAAGGACGTCAGGAGCATCCACTTCAATGCGGCATCCCTTTTCTGTATGTTTGGATTACCTTCCCTCAGCGACTTGTACATCAGCCGCCTCTCCAGTAGTTCGCTGAGTGCGGATGAAAGGAATCCAACCTTCTCCATGTCGACACGGTAATCTGAACCCGGAAGCCTGATCCCCCTGTGGGAGTCTATTGTTTCAGGGGAAAGATTATACCTGACTATTATGCTCGGGTACATTGAAGAGAAGTCAATTTCTGTGACGTCCTCATATATGCCCGGTTCCGGTTGCAGCACGATTCCGCCCTTATCACGCTCAAACAAATCGGTTGCCGGTTTCTCCTTCTCGTGGTCATCCTTGTATAGTGGGACAAGTATGCCATTCCTTATGGCGTGTGACACTTCCAACGAGGAAACTGCAGTTCCCGGCGTTACCCGTGAAGCCTGCACTATTGGCAATGACGACATTCTTGACACCTCGTAAAGCCCTGGAAGGCCGCTTTCAGAATATATGAATGAATCAGCGCTTATGCATAACTTTCCTGGCATGCTTATCTCCGGCGATTTGTGAAGGACCCTTCCATATGATTCATATGAAGAACTGTTTCCCACAGTATAACACGGCAGCCTGTATCCCAGGTCGGAAATTCTGTTCAGTATTTTCTGGAAAACGCGCCTGGCATTGCTGTAAAGAATGATCAAATTGTTGTTAATGGCGTCAGCTGCGTCGCTGAATGAGGACCTGGTCGGCGCCATCTCATTTCCATCTATATTTATGGATGTTATTCCAGAGAAATCAGACTTCCCCCCAATGACCACCGACGGTATTTCCGGGTCCGGATCATACCTGGAGCCTGTTCCAAAAAATGATAGCTCCCTCTCAGCCATGAAACGAAGGTGCTGGCTTATCCCGGCGTTGTATACTGAAAGTTTTCTTGACAGTCCTATTACTCCTATTGCCTCAACGACACTGTCTATCTGGGACTGTCTCAGGATTATTTCTATCCCATGCAACTGCCCGTAAACATTCCCGTGCGTCGTGTAATTGTAGGATATGCCCCTGACAACGTCAAGTTCACGGGCCAGCATGTCCAGGTCATATTCAGATCCGGAGACAAATATCCATGGATAAAAGCTGTATTTCCGCCTTGTTACCCTTCCGTCCTCGTATTCCCACAGCGTTATGTGGTCCGTACCGGTGGCGTTTATAATCTGCCTCAAACGTCTTCATTCCAATGCCGCTTTTCCATTGCATCGATTTTCTTGGCGAACTCAAGCATTATGGATATGAGAAATCCTGAAAAACTGTCAAGCGTTGATGTCGATACTTCCGGAGAATGAATCTGCCCCATGACAATTATACTTTCAAAAACCTCAACGTCTTCCTTCCTCATTACCGATTCCATCTTCCGAATCTGATCCACCAGGCGCTTTGTGTCCTGCCTAACTGTCAGTGTTGTTCTTCCCAAGAATACAGGCCCCCCTCAACTTTATTCTTAACGTTGCGTACCGGCGAGACAAACCGCCTGCCAAGGTACTCCATGAACGGCCCTGGCTCGCCTACAACGTAAAAATATATCATGCAGCCATGGTAATATGATTTTATCTTCAGGATGTCGTATATGCTCTGCAGGATATCGGATTCCCATGATGAAATGATCTCGGACCTGATTCCTATGAAATGGGGGTTGTCATCGGTTTCCATGAGTGCTTTCTGCAACTGGTATGACGTAAGGATTCTCTCCACCATCACGGTTCTCGCAATATGCTCCGGGAACTGCCTTAAGAAATCCACCATGATGCCATCTGATACCATCAGGTGTACTTTCTCGTTGGCTCCGGCCCTGTCCATGAAATTGCGGAATTCAATGGATCCGAGATTGTCGACAATTACCATCCTTAGATGTCCTGGCATATTCAGAATCATCAGGTCATAAGTAAAAGCCGTTTTGAGTGAATTAAAAAATGAGCAAATGAGATATCGCCAGAATGCAGAATGTATTTCTGGAAAACCACGGTCAGGGATTCAGGAGAAAATGTGCAAGATGGCTACTGATAATTGAGACCAGTTTTTCCGTTATTCTTGAGTTTGTCGTTGAGTTTCACGGCTGCACGGATTATGCCCAGATGGGTGATGGCCTGGGGAAAATTCCCAATAAGTTCCTTCGTATCAAATTCCACTTCCTCGGAAAAAAGCCCAAGATGGTTCCCCATTGCCATTATGGTCTCAAACACCTCCTTTGCCTGGCGTGTCCTGTTCATCAATATTAGGGCCTCTACATACCAGAAAGAGAGCAGGACAAAGGCGTTATCCCTCCCTCTCAGGCCGTCATCCTCAAGATATCTGCGGAAAAGGAAATCGTTTCCCATGAGAGTCTTTTCTATCAGCTCGATGGTTCCCATAATCTTCCTGTCATTCGGCGGAAGGAAACCGAGGAGAGGCATCCTGATAAGTGCAGCATCCGTGTCATTTGAACCGTAATATTGCATGAAGCTGTTCTTTTCCTTGTTGAAGCCGAGCGCTATTACCTCTTTTTTAATGTTGTTCTCCATCTTCTCCCACTGCGAGTAGGGAGCAGATAACTCAAGCATTTTCCCGAGTTCCCTTGCCCTGTGGAAAGCCGTCCACGACATCAATTTGGAGTACACGTAGTGCTTCGGCTCGGTTCTGAATTCCCATATACTGGAGTCCGGCATCTTCCATGTCTCCGTAAGGGTATCCAGGATGTCTATGACAAAATCCCAGAGATAGGAGTTGATGAGCCCACCTATCTTGCCCAGATAATATATGGCGTTTATGATCGACCCGTACTGGTCGACCTGGAGCTGCGAGGAAGCCTTATTCCCTATCCTGACTGGTCTGGATGCCATGAATCCGTCATAGTCTATCTCGACCTCGTCAATGTTTTCATCATTGTTTATGGAATAAATTGTCCTGACGCGCCCTTCCCTCTGTATCATATTCATTATATCATAGAGAAATTTTGTTGCTTCCCTCTTGTACCCGATCATGGACAGCGATTCCACGACGTATGCCGTGTCCCGTATCCATGCATACCTGTAGTCCCAGTTTCTCTCGCCGCCGATGCATTCCGGCAGGCTTGCAGTGGGGGCTGCCACCATCAGGCCGGTAGGTTCAAAGAAGAGGCTCTTCAGGGTCAGTGCTGACCTGTTCACGCTTCCCCTGAATATACCGTGGTAGTTGCTCTGGTTGCTCCAGGTCTTCCAGTAATTCTCTGTGTCTTCCAGCCTGTCATATGACTTGTAGTCGCTAACGCGATCAAGATGCTTGATGCCGTAGAGCACTATCATCCATTTTGAGGTCCCTCTTTCCATCCTGAATGTACTGGAAACAAATGGTCCGGTGCCCTGCAGGACGGTATCGGTGGCAAGCCCTATGCTGTAGCCGTTTCCCCTGAAAATTACACCGTTCCTGTTCCTGAATATTTTTGGGGTTATTGATCCATAGCTGAAGTTCGGCTTGAAACCAACCTCGACCTCTATATCCGAATATGGAGCTTCAATGGACCTGTGGATCTCTGGGAAATTGATCGTCGTATACTCCGATGCCGGAATAAAATCGGTAACCCTGAGGAGTGTCTGCCTGTTCCTCAGAAATTCAGTTATCAGAATGTTGGTGTATTCTTCGTAGCTCTGTCTCACAACCAGACCTGTTGTATCGGATGGCTTAATAGAAAAAAACCCTCCCTTCTCCTTGTCGAGTATGGAATCAAAGACCGGAGATGAATTGAAGTTCGGAAGGCAGGCCCAGTCAATGGTGCCGTTCATGCTTACCAGTGCGGCCGTCCTGTTGCTTGCAATCATTCCGTGATTTCTTATTCTTGAATACCCGTTGGTTTCCACGTCAGCAATGTTTACAGTTTCGCCCAATGCCATGAATACCTTATGGTGAGGGTCATACATTATCTGATAATAATCCTTGCTGTGTATATGGATCGATAAGCAGATTGTCCATATTGCAGTAGGCTGATCCGGCGTGCATTTAGGCATTTTCGGGCATGTTTTCCCTGCGCTGCATTTTACGGCGGGACAGGCGTTTCCTGATAATCAGGGCTGGAACATGGGCAGGGGATTGTGGATGTCACTCTGCAATCCGTATGTAACTGTATGGCTTCATCTTTCCAAAGCAGTATTTTACTTCTCCGTGCGCTGCCTTCAGTTCGCTGACAGCATTAATGATGCTCTGCGGCGGTTTCTTCCTGATGACAACGTCGGCTATCAGCGCTGCTATCTCCTTCATTTCTGATTTCCCGAAACCTATTCTCGTGACTTCCTGGGTTCCGATCCTTATTCCGCTTGGGTCCTGTGATTTCTTGTTGTCATCCCATGGGAGAAGATTTTTGTTTGCTATGATGTGTGCATTTTCCATTGCCTCTGCAGCGAATTTCCCTCCACCATAGTTCCTTACATCCATGACCAGGGTGTGGGATTCGGTGAATCCATTGTTTTCCCCAAGAACCTTGAAGCCGACCGAGTTCAGCTCCTCTGCGAGGGCCTTTGCGTTTGATATTATCTGGTCGGCATATGCCTTCCCAAATTCAAGTTCCTCGGCAAGGGTGACCCCCAGGGCTGCCATGCTGTTGAGATGGTGGTTGCTTATTGTGCCCGGGAAGATTGCCCTCTGTAACCCCTTCCATGTTTCCTCATCCGTTTTCCCTAGCATGATTCCATGCTGTGGTCCCGGCAGTGTTTTGTGCGTGCTTCCGGTAATTATATCCGCCCCTTCCCTCAAGGGGTCCTGGAATCTCCCGCCAGCTATCAGGCCAAGCACATGTGCGCCGTCATACCATACCTTGCATCCGACCTCCCTGAAAGCGTCATTCAACTGCTTTATAGGTGTGGGAAAAAGAAATACGGATTGGCCAAACAGGCATACCTTTGGTTTTTCAGCCAGGATGAACTTGATTGTCTTGTCGACATCTATGTTCATGTTATCCACATCAAACGGGTAGTTGACTACGTTCACGCCACGCAGACCCATGGCTCCGAATTTTGCGGCACTTATATGTCCGCCCCCGGAAAGAGGGGGGGCAGCAACCTTGTCTCCCGGCTTTGCCAGGGCATAAATCGCTGCGGTGTTGGCGCCCGTCCCGGACACTGGCCTTGGATCGGCCTGATCCGCCCTGAACAGGCGCTTCGCAAGATCTATTGTGAGGTCTTCGACCTGATCCACGAAGAAGTTTCCCTGGTAATAACGGTGGTGTGGCAGTCCTTCCGCATACCTGAACCCGAAATCCGTCAGCAGCATTTCCATGGCCAGCGGACTCATGATGTTTTCAGACGCTATCAGGGGTATGCTCTCCTCAAAGAATTTATTATGATCAATCGCCAGTTGTCTTATCTTTAAAGCATCATCTATGTTTTTTTCCATTTTATTATATCTCCTATCATTATATTTAGCTTATCAC
>JAJYRT010000039.1 GCA_021793945.1 Thermoplasmata archaeon | reverse complement strand
TCTGATTTATCACTGGACCCGTGCCTGGGCTTCCCGGCAGCCATGATAACTGTAAACGCAGATTGGATATAAACATTATTATAGAATACTAGTCATTATAGGCATTAATCATTCCAAAGAGCAGTAACAGGTCGTTCCGGTTCCAGTCTTCCAACTGGCACAAAGAAGAAGTAAATGAACACTACTACAAAGTTTACAGATATCATGCAATGATCAGCATCATTATCTCCCTACCATAGAATTCCCAAACATCTCAAGGGAGATGTAGGCCCCATTATAGATATCGCCTCCAAACAGGGGGTAATTATCGCGACCGCAGCGACGACTGAAACAAACGCTATGAGGATCTATGTCAGGTTTCAACTCTTTTTTCTTATTTATACTGAAAGGACAGTAAAGTCCTGGTTGGAACGTGTTTCATGAAACAAATTGGAATGGGTTCCAGCGAGGAATATCTCATCTGTAACGCCTTATCTTGTTCTCACGACCACCCCCTTGTTCCACTATGCTGTAAGCGTTTTGGATACTTGTGATGATTTTTCCTATTTTTCTCCTAGATTAAACTCCGCCAGGTTGGCCCAATTCCTGTATTTTTTTTCTATGTAGTAATCAAGACTATATTTGCTTGGGCCAAAAGCGCCATTTATTAGCATGAGCATAAGAAATACAAGCACATAAATTATGCTTGTACCTATATCGGTCGCACCGTATATGTAAAAACCGCCGAAACCCTCTGGTATGGACCAGATAAAGAAGCTGAAGATTGCCCCAAGGATATAGACTATTTTCCTCATGAAACCGGCTAGTATTGCAAACGCAAGTAGCGTCTCAGCTAAAGCAATAAACAATGCAAAGAGGTAAGGATCGAGGGATGTTACATTGATCCAAAATTGGAACCATGGCATCATCCAAGAAGGCTGTTGAATCATTGAACTCTGAATCATGGATTCGAATCCACTTAAGAATGCAGGTTGCCATTTGAGACTTGCATCAACAAGCCATACAACCCCAAACAGAACCCGCATAACAACTTTATATCCGGCAATATTCTTTACAAACCAGTTTTCATTTACCATAGCATTGGTTGTTTGTTTTAGGTTACCACCACTTCTCTTCATGGTCATGAATTGTGTTGCATTACATATATTATACTATCCATAATGTTAATGTAGTTGGATAAAATCATTACATTGTGAGAAGAAACTTTTCTGAACTGGAACAGAGGCTCATATTGTTGCTAAAGAGAAATTCCAGGATGAGCGTGGTTGACATAGCAAGGGAACTGGGCACCAGCAGGCTTACAGCCAAGAAGGCCCTGGACTCCATAACATCAAGCGGGAAGATCAAGAGATTTACGATCTCCATTGCTGATGAAGAAAAGGATATGGTTCTCGTATACACTGACAATTTAGAGAACATACCAGGGAATATTATCCTTGAGCGCTTCTCTCTCATAGACGGATCCTATATGGTGGTCCTCTACTATGAGGACCTCATAAAGATAAAGAAGGCTAACATAAAAAGAGTTGAAATAGCAACCTCCAGAGAATTATATGAAAACATGAACAGGGCAGAAAACATCCACTGCGATTATTGCGGCAAGGATATCAAGGACAATCCGATCTCAGTAGAAATAAGGGGAAAGACATATTATGTGTGCTGTCCGAACTGTGAGAGAGACCTCAAAAAAAGAGGGGGAACGATTCTTGAGTAAGATCACAGACTTTAGCCCCATGGATACTGTTGATAAAAGGAATACTGCAATTCTGCTCAAAACGTTTTCATAACGTTTGATAAATTGGAAACAACTTGACAGTCTGTCCAGATACATTATAAATAACTGCGATGAATTATAATTAACCATGAGTTTAGTGAGAGATTTAACTGCCGGTATAGGCCCACCGCTTGGCGCGCCTGAAAAAAACTTGGTGGACAAGAATTCCAACATTCCAGACTCAATTGCTGTTGGAAAGGGAAAAGTTGAATTGGGAAAAGGAGTGTTAAAGGCCGCTAAAGGGAAATTTCTAGTCTTGGATTTGGTTGAGGAAAAAGGCCCATGTCCAGATGATATGTGCCAACTGGAAGCTAAAATCAGCGTAAGAATTCTTGGCGACGTCAATGATTTGTCCCTGTATGAAATAATTAAAACAGAAAAGTTCACATTAGCCATCGGCAAAGCTGTTTGGCGCGCCATAGATAGGGGCAGGCAGGCCATCTCCATCAGGAGGGGAAGATCTGACTCCCTCAGCGCGAAGGGATTCTCACTAACATACTGATGGGTCCATGCTCTTTTACATCATATTATAGGAGGTGGTCTCGTACCGGTGTGGTTTTCCATGGACAATTTTGTTCCCCTGGAAACTCTTCATGCGAATACTGTCGGCACATATCGAATACACGAACTCCCCTTAATTTAACAAAAAATGAGCGAGAAATCCCCTTCCGAAAGGGAGGGAATGAAAGCGAAATCCTGATAGCTGATAAAGAAATGATATAACTATGCCTTATAACCTGGACAGGGGAGCTCATTCCGTATACTCTCTATATTATCATTTCATACAAGTGGTGAAGTACCGCAGGGAAGTGTTCACTAATGATGGTTTAGTGGACTTTCTCAAAATAAAGGTGAGGGAGATAGCGGATAGATCGGGTGTCGAGATTGTTTCAATAGAATGTGATAAGGATCATTTCCATATGCTCTTCAAGGGAACTCCTGTACTGAGAATCACTGAATTTGTAAATGCAGTGAAAACCATAACGTCCAGAGAAATACAGAGGAAGTTCCCGGAGGTCACTAAAGTCCTATGGAACGGTAAACTATGGTCACCATCATACTTTCTGGCAACATCGGGCCAGGTAACGCTCCCTGTGTTGATGAAGTACGTAGAATCACAGGAGGAAAAGAGGATTGAAAGCGTATAAGTTCAGGCTGTACCCATCTGCAGAACAGGAAGAAAGGCTCAATGAACAACTGGAACTCTGCAGAGAACTGTACAATTCATTACTGCTGGAAAGGAGATACGCTTACAGGGGATCAAAGAAATCCCTCACATATAACCATCAGCAGAATGAGATACCTGAACTGAAGAATACTTTTGATGAATACAGGAACATACATTCACAGGTATTGCAGGATGTAGTCCGGAGAGCAGATCGTGCATACCAGAACTTCTATAGAAGAATAAGGGAGAAGAAGCAAGGCGTCAAGCAGAAGGCAGGTTTCCCGAGACTGAAAGGTAAGGGAAGATACAGGTCATTAACATACCCTCAGTCCGGTTTCACTCTCATGGAGAACGGACATCTGAGGCTTTCAAAGATCGGGGCAATCAGAATGTTCATGCACCGTGAGATTGAAGGCGAGATCAAGACGCTCAACATCTCACATGACGGATCAGGGAAATGGTATGCATCATTCTCCGTGAAGCAGGAGAGTGTTACCATCCAACCGGAGAAGACTGGCAACAGCATTGGAATTGATGCCGGCCTCCTGCATCTTCTCGCCATGAGTGACGGAACTGTGGTTGATCCTCCAAAATTTCTGAAGAAGGGAGAGAAAAGGATCAAAAAGGCACAGAGGAACCTGTCACGCAAGAAGAAGGGATCGAACAACCAAAAGAAAGCAAAGATCAGCCTCTCAAAACAGCATCAAAAAGTGAAGAACCAGAGAGAGGATTTTGCACACAAGCTGTCAAATCAGATGGTGCAAAACAATGATCTGATGGCTTTCGAGAGTCTGAATATAACGGGAATGATGAAGAATCATCATTTAGCAAAAAGCATAGCTGATGCTTCGTGGGGCACCATCTTGCAATTCACGACCTACAAGGCTGACAGTGCCGGTAAGGAAGTGGTGATGGTTGATCCAGGAAATACATCAAGGACATGTTCAAACTGTGGATACAGGAAGCAAGAACTGAAACTCTCAAGGAGAGTCTTCAGATGTGATCATTGCGGTTTTGAAATCGACAGGGATCTCAATGCTGCAATCAACATCCACAATCGGGCATTAGAGAAAGTAGGGAGGGGCACTCCCGAAGTTACGCCTGTGGAGATCAGGGCACTACCTGCTAGGGTAACCCAGATCGCAGAAGCAGGAAGCCCCGTCCGATAGGGCGGGGAGGATGTCACCCCTTGGACATCAGTTCTTTGTGCTGTCGAAGATGGAGAAGTAGATAGAGCTGAATAATATTATAAACGATCTGATTCCGCACAACAACAAAAGGCTGTCGGCCGGTAATTATGCGCTTACATTCAAAATGAACAGGTTGCGCGATCCGCAATCTAAGAACCCGATAGGCAAGTGGATGAGCGGCGACTTCTCATTCACCATATATCGCTGCGTTACGTCGCAGGGATACTGGACCATTACTGACAGGTTCTCAGATTCAGGGTTAAGACAATAATGGACAGGGTCAGGGAGAAACTCATCTCCCCTGGTTACGACTCTTCCAAGGTATTCGTGGATGCATCTAATCTCCACACATTCATGGAGAAGAACGACATCGCATCCAGTTACGATTACGATAATCTGAACAGAAAGCCTATGGTTTAAGCTGTAGTGATCTGCTCCAGCAGAATTTGGAACACTTTTCCTCAATTCTCATCTAGTGTCACCTCAACTTCTTTCTTCTCGAATCTTTCCCTGAATGATTTATCGTCCAGGAACTTCCTCCTGAACTCCCTTGGAGGAAGATAATCAATGGATGAATGCGGCCTGCATTCATTGTAATCGGAGAATGCCTTCCCTATCTCTATGGAAGCATCATGGAAATCCATGAATTCATTAGGCCAGATATAGTCTATCTTGATTGAGTTGTGGAACGACTCAATGTCTCCATTGTCCTCAGGAGTATGCTTCTGTATGTACTCCAACCTTATTCCAAGGAGTTTCATGGCATTCCTGAACTCATGGGATATGTACTGGGGGCTATTGTCTGTCCTCAGTACAAGATCTTCAGGAACTGTCCCGTTGAATGCCATGAGAACGGCGTTTTCCACTGATCGTATGGCATCCCTTGCCATGCATGACCTGGAATAATGGTATCCCTGCCATTCCTTCGTGAATACATCCTTTATGCACATCAGATAGGTCATTCCAGACTCTGTTGGGATATAGGCGATATCAGTTTCCCAGAGCTGATCCGGACCATCTGGCCTGAAGAGATTCCCGGGCTTTGTTCTCCCTCTGTGTTTTTATGCAGGAAGGTTCAGGTTGCTTTCCTTGAGTACTTTCCTGACGGTCTTCTGGTTCACCATTGTACCTTGATTCCTCAGTATTGCCCACACTCTCCTGTATCCGTATGTTGGTCTTTCCGATGCAATGTCATTGATCCTTTCCCTTGTGGAAGGGTCAAGCCTCTGAATATTCCTCTCCCTATGTCTGTAATAATATCCGGAGAGGGATATTCCGGATATCCTTGAGATATTCCTCAAGGACATCTCCTGTTTCAGATCTTCAAGAACCATCATCTTGACCTCCCTTGAAGCCTTTTTTTAAAAGCATCTATGACCAGTGATTGATCTCCTATGATCTTCTTCAGATCCTCGATCTCCTCGTCCCTTGAATCGGAATTCCTTCTCTGGGCCAGTGCTGACTTACCGCCCTGGATGAACTGTTCTCTCCACTTGCTCAGCTGTACGGGATATATACCGTGCCTCCGGCATATTTCAGCCTGTGTCACATTGTCTGCAAAGGATTCCATGACTATCTGGAACTTCTCTTCGGCCGAATATTTGGACTTCATGAAGAGACCTCCACGATCTGGAAAACCACTTTTCGCATGCTCTTTATGTATCTGTTCTTCTCTATAATATTATTATCATGGTGTTCCAGTTCTGTGATGGCTCGGGTCAGTAGGATGAATGCGACATATATGTGGCAGGAGTATAGTTATAGATGGTATCGTGACTTTACATGGTTTATTCTTGTTGACACTCCCTAGTGGCTCTATTCCTGTTTGAAATGAGAATCATCAGGCTGCTAATTCAAGTTCTATTTCCAGTGCCTTCATTGCCATAATGTCATGTTCATCCTGCGATGTCACCAGCTTCCTTGCCTCCTTGTTTCTCAAAGGAATGTTATTCTTATTGTTTTCAGAACATCAATGGTTGATGTAGGGGATGTCACATCTTTGATGCTGTTATAAATCAGTGCAAGGAACGTAAGCGGAACTGCGCCGCTGTCATATGTCATGGACATACTAGATCAAGTCAGGTTGCATTACGTAATCAATGGTAAGGATGCCAGGGAGAAGATCGATTCCGGGAACAGTGAGGCAATCAGGTTTGCACAAGAACTGAAACTCATTTCGGTATCATAGGCACCGCAGCATCAGGGTCGTGATAACATTGCGAATCAGTCTTTCTGCAGACAACGCTTCCGGTAATCACGTAAAGTCAAGTGCATGGGAAATATAATGTGATAATGGATAAAAATGTCCACACATCTCCGGGATGAACCAGACAGTCTATTGTCTGACAGAATTGATCACGGAATTTAATATCCCATCCACTTTCCTGCCAAGTTCTTCCAGCCCGTTAAACTCGGAGAAAAGTTCCATCACATTCTGCGTCTCCACATGAGTTGTTCCATTTTCTTCGTATACATAAATTCTCAGAGGTGGGACAATGCCACCCCTCAGATCGCCGTCTAAAACTTCCTTGGCAAGTTTCGGATGAAAAACTTCTAGAATCTTGTTTCCACCAACCTCGACATTAATCTTCTTCAGATTTGCCTGAGCGTCTATGGTCGATACGACCTTCAGACCATAATCTTCCACAGCCTTCTCCAGCAACTCTATTGTTTGATTGAATCCATATTTTGATATTATCTCTTTCACTTTCATTTCCATCATTCCACGCAGCACGCCATCTTTGAAAGATCCCTAATGAACGACTGGGCTGCAAGCTTTACCCCCTCTGAAAATGACGGGAAGATATGGCTTGTTGCGATTATGTCGTCAATGGCATACCCATTCCTGACAGCATACGCACCCTCAGTTATGATGTCTGTTGCATTGGGGGCCATTATGTGCATGCCCACAACTCGGTTGTCCTTGGGATCCACTGTAATCTTTATAACACCTTCGGTTTCGCCCATTATGCTCGCCTTCGTCAGGTTTTCAAGTGGGAATACCCTGCACGAACATGATCCACTCTTCTTTGAGAACTGGTTTTCTGTCATTCCAACCCCTGCAATCTGTGGGCTGGTAAACACGGCCCAGGTTGCAGAGTCGTAATCTATTCTGAGATCTTCTCCGAACATATTGCTTACGGCAATAACTCCCTCTCTCGCGGCAAGGGTTTCCAGGAACATCTTCTTTGAAACACAGTCACCTGCCGCATAAATTCCTGGTGCGGATGTCTTCATTGCATCTGAAGTCACTATTTGCCCCCTGGAATCGGTGTCAACGCCGGCTGCTTCGAGGTTGAGGTACTGTGTATTTGGCTGTCTTCCAGTTGCAACCACGATCTCCTGAACTTCCACTTTTTCCTCCCCCTTGTGTGTTATGGTATGAATTGTTTTTCTGTTTCCAGATGAGCTTACGGAGCTAACTCTTGCCCTCAGGAAGAACTTCATGCCCTCTTCTTCCAGTTTGCCTTTAAGGGCAAGTCCAATCTCAGGTTCAGACTGTTGAAGAAGAGAATCCAGGGCCTCTATGACAGTAACATTTGAGCCGAAATGCAGCAGAGCCTGCCCCAACTCAAGCCCTATGGCACCGCCGCCTATGATGGCAACGGACTTCGGCAGTTCTTTTAGTTCCCAAATTGTATCGCTTGTGAGGAATCCTGCTTCCTTCAATCCTTCAATGTTCGGGGTGGTGGGATGAGACCCTGTTGCAATGAGAATGTTAGACCCAGAGACCACGGCAATTTCATTTCCCTCAGAATCCGATACCATTACCGACTTTTTATCAACAAATTTTCCCAATCCAGAGAAAAGTTTCACGTTGGGGTAACTTCCAATCACCTGAACATATTTTGAGTCCCTTGCGTGTGCAACATAGGATCTCAAACCATCCATTACTTTAGAGAAGTCATAGTTTACTGGTGTTGTTTGTATTCCCGCCATCTTGGGGTGTTCCGGCCTGAAAACAGAATGCGAAGCTTCAAGCAGGTACTTTGAGGGCACACAACCAACGTTGACACACGTGCCCCCAAGAGGGCCAGTGCCGATCATGGCAATCGTCATCTCACCATTGCTGAGTTCGGAAGCTTTGATTGCAGCTGAAAATGCCGCTGCGCCCCTTCCCAGTATCACAAGATCGAATTTCTGTGTATCGCTGTTCAAATCATTGCCTCCTTTATTGATCAATGAGTGTTGCTTTATAATGGGATGGTTTTGTGAACACTTTGTTTTTAAGAAGTTCTTCAGCTTTTACTTTCTCCGGATTTACTACGACTTCTCCAATGCCGTCTTTCAGGGATATTTTGATGTCCAGCACTCCATCCTGTTTCTTTAGCCCACCGCTAACAGTTCTAACACAGTCGTCGCAGGTCATTCCATATATTCTCAGTTTGACTTTTTCCTCTGACATAAGTACCAATCACGGGCAAATATTAATACATCAAAGTAAACATTTTTTTACCTCCACCAATATTGCTGGTGAAGAGAAATTGGGGAAAATGTGGAATTATGAACAGAAGAGATTCCAAAATAAGGCGAAAGCATGCATGATCGAGGACAGTGAACACGCCGTTTGTGTTGATCCTTCACTGCCTCTCCTAAAGTTGATTGGGAAGAAATATACAATGTTGGTTCTTGGAGTAATAGGGAACAGCGGGAATAAGAAAAATTTCAATGAGATACTCAGGGACATCCCATATTCAAGCTCAACTATTATCTCCAGAAGACTCAGGGATTTACAGGATTCAAGTTTGATACAAAGAATCGAGGGCAAGCATGGCGTCTATTATTCACTGACTGATTTTGGGATTGATGTAAGGGAAAGGCTTCTACCATTGCTTCGTCTAATGGAAGAAGTTCTGCCATAGTTGATTCATGGTTTTTGCTTTCATATGAAAGATATCTGGGAAGCGAAAGCACCTTGCTACATTCCCATGTTGGATTTCTGCTATTTGATGGGAATTCCCGGGAAATGCTCCCTGTATTGAACCAGTCTTTCATGGTCACATGGGCAGAAAGCCTGTGAACTTCATCTGCTGGATGACGTTGTTTAGGCAACTGAAAGTGCCCGGCTGTCCACATTCCAGGTGGCAATAGGTGATGCCACACAAAAAGCACAGCAGTCTAGAGCCGTTCAACAACGTATTCCATTAATGCGGTGGCATTGTTGTGGACACGTTCCTTCGAAGAAAATATAAAGACAACATCTTCGGTTCTGCATAGCTGTATCAGCTGCTCAACCATTGGGTTGTTCTTTAATTCGGAAAAATACCTTACCCTGAACTCATCCCACCTTTCGGGAATGTGTGAATACCACTTTCTCAAATCATCGGACGGGGCAATTTCCCTCATCCACCGGTCCACGTTAAGTTTCTCCTTCGAAATTCCTCTAGGCCAGAGCCTATCAACCAATATCCTGATTCCCCTGGCAGTGGAGGTTGTATCATATGCCCAAGCGATTGATATCATGCCTTACAAAATTCCTGTTTGGGTTATTAATGATCGGTTGAGAATTGCGGAACGAAAGGACACCGTGTGTTTTCAAAGAGAATGATGAGGCAGAACCCATTATTGCCAAAACCTTTCATACAGCTATTGGTTGAACTTATTGAAATGGTAATTGACGCGGTAGAATTGCTGATGATAGAGCATTTGCAATGCAAGTCAATGAAGGACCTGCAGGAGAAGTCAGGGGATTATGACAGGTTTGTAAACTTTCACGAATTCCTTCTGAATGTTCATATTGTGGTCGAGGAAAAAGTTGTTTTCCCATCTCTGTCTTCCCCACTCTGGGATGATTCCAGGAATTACAAGGAAAAGATAAAGCAGATAGCTGCAGACCATAAACTCCTGGATAAACTTGCACAGAATCTTATTCGCTGGAAAGATGGAGGAAATGAAGAGCTATACAATACGAGAATGCCTCTTTACTACAGTCTGCTGACTGAGCACAATGGAAGAGAAGAAGCAGAACTCTTCCATAGGTGGAGATCACTTGATGAGTCCGTCTACAAGTCTACCTCTCGAGAAATCTACAATATAATTTCATCTTTCGGCATAGATAAGTACAGGCAAGCCATGAATTTTTCCGAAAGTATATTCCGTTATGTGTTTCACGAAGTAAGTAGTCTATAGACCAGACTAGTTATGGACCGGGCGATATTTGCTCATTGTTTTAAACGAATACCAAATATTTTCAGAGGATTTCGAATAAGTTCCCAATCTCTATCGAATCTAAATAGGGGCAAAGAACCCAAGGTGATTCAAAGGTCTTGAATAGATGTAAAAAATATTCATGAAGAAGAGAGATCAGAATAAGGAAGGCCAATCTCTTTCGTAAAGTCAAACACTATGTTACAGCGAATAATTTGAATTTATCCACTCCATAATCCTGTGTTCTGCTTTTCTCCTGTGCTCTGTGAAAGTTGACTGATTCATACCCAGTTTTACAGCAATTTTGGTGGAAGAAATCTTCCTAGGCATGTCATAATAACCAAGCCGAAACGCTCTGGATATTACTTCTCTCTGTTTGCCTGTGAGTGCTTGAAGAGGAGAGGAGTTTAGTTGATCTCCGTTTGTCACGGAAATCACCTTAAATCCGTTTATCCTGTTTTCCATATCTTTCATAAATGCCCTTAAACTGGCGATTTCGCCCAGTATTCCAAAGGTTACTTTTTCATTCCTGATTATGTAGGGACCCGTGAAGTAGACGTCGGTCTTCTTGATATACTGTGCCCTCGATTTTCTTTCACCTCTGGTAAAACATATGTAGGTGCCTGGGTCCTCCTCAATCAACGGTTTCACGTCAATGTGGTTTCCCGCGAAAACATGTTCAATATCCTCTGCTGGATCTATCAGTTTAATTCTGCTAACGGTTGAGAACTCACTTCCATCAATCTTAAGAAAATGTAGTACCTCCAGTGACTTCAGTTTTTCAAACGGTATGGAAAGGGACTCTCCATCTAGTTTCGCAAGCTCGATCAAAGGGCATTCCAGCACTATTTTCTGCATTATATTCAATCGTATCAGGAATTAAAAACTTATTTAAGTACTACCAACCATAATCGGTAGAAACATTTTCTGAAAATATACATAACAATTTTTACCAAAGTAAAGGCGTTTACATGGCTTCTAAGGGACACAGGAGCCTGGGATTCGACAGAAATCAAAAACTAATGTTGGGTACCGTGGGTTTCATAGAAATTGTCAGAGCTTTCGGCATTTTCCTGGTACTTCCAGTTTTTACATTATACGGTAAGGAATTCACGAATTCCCCCCTCCTTATTGGCATTGCTCTTGGCGGTTACGGCCTGACAATGGCAATTTTTCAGGCACCCATGGGAATCCTGGCAGACAGATTCGGTAAAAAAAAGGTGATCATTCTAGGAATGGTTCCATTTATTATTGGGAGTTTCATTTCATGGCATCCAGGCTCTATTGCAGGTCTTATTGTGGGCCGTCTTATCGCCGGTTCCGGGGCTGTAACATCATCTGGTATGGGCATGGTGCAGGAAAACGTCCCTCAAGATAGAAGAAACGTTGCAATGGCCATCCTGGGCATACCAATTGGTTTTTCTTTCATGGTGGCTGTAGTACTGGGTCCATTTATTGCGACAAAGATTGGCGCTGACTTCCTCTTCCTCCTAACAGGCATTCTTGGAATAGTTTCTATAATTCCACTCGTGGCTGTGAAGTATGGTGGCAATATTGTGCATAAGGCAGAAAGAAAGAGGGCCGGAAGGATCGATATGAAATCAATTGCCCTTGGGGGGGTTGGATTCCAGCTCTCATTTTTCAGTGTTGTACTGTTCTATTACCTGCCAATATTTGGAACAAGTGCATACGGTTCCAATGGTTATGGGCTTCTCCTTTTCTGGCCCGTGATAATAGGTGGGATCGTAGCCGTCTTATCCTCAGGGTTTGCCGACAGAGGGAAAACTGTTCTGTTCTCTCTGATATCGCTGGCAATCATATCAGTCAGCATTCCATTCCTGTATTTCCTCCCTATATCCTTGGAAAACAGGAATTTCTTCTATGTTGGGTTGATCATCTTCTTCACAGGTTATTCCATTTCAGAAACTGTATTTGTCCCATTGATTTCCAGGATATCTAAACGAAACAGCTATGCAGCTAACATAGGCGTTTACAACACAATTCAATACTCTGGCCAGTTTGTAGGCAGCATTACCGCTGGTATTGTTCTAACAACAAATCTTTCATTGGGATCGGCAATTAACATCTCATACATCCTACTTGGAACAATGTTTTTCTCATTCCTGTTCCTGTATCTCCCAACAAGATACAGGGAGCCTTCACGTGTTATACGAGTGGGATGATAGCAAAATTCCACCATCAATTATCTAAAGAGGCTTTCCATAAACCTGTCAGATTATCAGGTCTTGCAACAGTCAGTTTTATTCATGAATCAGCCATGTTACTTTTTGGTGACCTCTTCGATTGTAAACGCCAACTGAAAATTGTCCAAAATCGGCAGATGAAATCTGTCCACCCATATTTATGATTTCCATTTTCTTTTCACTTCTCCTTATACGGCGGGGGAGTGCCCTTCCGCCGGTTCTTGAGTCTTTAAGACTCACCCTTGATGTTCAGCGCTGTGCAGAAGTGAATACCACATGTCCTGAGAAGGGGCCCTGAATTCCAATAATTTTGCGGCAAAATCATGTATCTTATGGTAAACTATAGAATGATATAGTAATTTCAAATGCCTACCAAAATTCAGGTTAGTGAAAAGCTGCAGAAAGAACTTGCAAAGCTTAAAGTGTATGACAAGGAAACTTATGAAGAAGTAATCTGGGACCTCATGGAAGACGCACTGGAGCTGGACGAAGAAACCAAGAGAGAAATCGCCCAAGCTAGGCAGGAGATCAAGGGAGGCAAATATCACACCATGGAAGAAGTAAAGAAGGACCTGGGACTTTGACCTATGAAGTGCTTTTTTCAGATCTCGCTCTCATGCAACCTAGAAAACTTGACCGGGAAATCAAACAGAAAATAATAGCAATCATCGAAAGGATCAGGATAAGGCCGGATGAGTATGTCAGGAAACTTGTTGGAGATGATAGATATAGGCATAGGGTGGGAAACTACGGGATGATCTTGGACCTGGAAAGGGAAAAACTCATGATTCGGGTGTTAAGAACAGGACATAGAAGGAACGTTTATGATTCGTAAATTTGCTCATTGCTCCCCCGGTTCCTTTATACAGAGTCTGATTGCCACCATAGAAACACTTCTGAATAAACATGTCATGATCCAAATCAGGGAAAGCGAACTGGATATACAGGGTAGAAGGGTGAGAAATGCCAGAGACTTTCTTGAGGAAATCTGACGCAATCACCAGTGCCAGTTGCAGGGTGTAAAGATGCCTCAAAAATGCAACACAGTTTGATATATGTTTTGGGACAATATTATTCTACTGGACTCCCATGATAATTTCGCTTTCGGAGGTTTCCAGGACTTTTCCGACATAGTATTCCGCCCTATACCCTGACAGGTATGAGATGATCCTGTCAAGATCG